>JAGASB010000289.1 GCA_017621955.1 Clostridia bacterium
CCGATAAACAGTGGGTGTCCACTGTTTAGTCCTACGGACAAATTTGCTAGGCAAATTTTCTCCATATTCGATTCCCGCAAACTAAACAAAACCCAAGAATACCATTGAGGGTTTCTTGGGTTATGGTAGTCCCGGCGGGAATCGAACCCACAACTGCCCCTTAGGAGGGGGCTGTTATATCCATTTAACTACGGAACCATCTACTATTAAATTTAAAAATTAAATGGATATGACAGTGTCTGTTTAGCCGAGCAAGTTTACTTGCGAACGCCGTCGGGCTTGCCCCGACATATCCATTTAACTACGGAACCATTGCTGATTGCTTAAATATATTACCACTTTATTTGCTTTTTTTCAAGCATTTAGAGTTAATTGATTTAAAGTTGTTGAAAATTATTTTTATATTCGTTAAATTGTATATTAAATTATAATAAGGGTACAATTATAAAAAAACAATCAAGTAATTTAATTGTAACTAAAATTTAGCAAAATACATAAATTGATAATGGGAATTACTTGATACTTTGGAGACGATATGATAAAAAGAGGAGAACTATATTATGCCGATTTAAGTCCCGTTGTCGGCAGTGAGCAAGGTGGCGTTAGACCGATATTAATCGTGCAAAACGATACGGGAAACAAATATAGCCCCACAATTATTGCGGCGGCTGTAACTAGCCAAATCAACAAAGCGAAACTACCGACGCACATAGAACTTAACGCACACGAATACGGCTTAATAAAAGATTCCGTCATATTGCTTGAACAAATACGAACGCTTGATAAGCGTAGACTTAAAGAGCGAATAGGCGAACTTCCCCCGTCCACAATGAAAAAAGTAAACACTGCACTATTAATAAGTTTAGGTTTTGGCGACACGCTAAATAATAAATATTTGTCATAAAAACCAACCACGGTAGCAAAATTTTACCACCGTGGTTTTATTTAATATCGTTATAATAAAGTAATTACGTCGCTTTCACTTTTTCTTATTTTTGTTCTAACAGCAATATCAGAGTACCCTAGTGCAACTACTATATTTGAAACTTCGTCTTCTTTCAAATCAAGCACGTTTCTTAGTTTTTCTTGATTAATAAGACCTATAATGCAAGAGCTTACGCCCATACTTTGAGCGCCCAAAGTTATATACGCAGTAAGTTCGCCGATATCGTATTTGACAAAATGATTGCGTGAAAATCTTTGACTTACCGACTCTTTTAACGTTGCTTGTTGTTCGGTTAGAACAATAAAAGCCTTGGCTTTATCGGTAAAAGTATTATGTCCGTAATCTTGCAGTGATTTTGCAACGCCATTTACTTTATCAAGGTCGGTAATGACGTACATTTTCCACGGCTGACTATTGCACGCTGACGGAGCAAGCATAGCAAGTTTAGCAATATCTAGAACCGTTTGTTTTTCAATAGGTTTATCGTTAAAATTCCTACAAGACTGACGTGATAAAACAAGTTGCTTAAAACAATTTTCCATACAAACACCTACTTTTTTTATTAATATTATTATACAAAAAAATTCAGTCGTTTGCAACACTTATACAGTCAAGCGTTAATTTCAAGCGCTTTTTCTTTTCTAAACCTTTCAACCGCTTGCAAATATTTTTCAGATAAACTTAAACTGTAACGTTGTTTTTCTTCATAATCAAGCGTTTGATAATATTCGTGGTCGGTAAGCCTACCGATAGCATCGGCAACTTCGCCCTCTTCTTCCAAAAGTTTTTTAACTTTTAAATAAAACTCTTCCTTTCCCACTTCTCTGCTCTTTATATTTTCGCTTACCCTTTCAGCATAATACTGTTTTACCTTTGAAGTAGAAATCCCTGCCCTTTCAGCACGTTCAAGATTTGCACTTAAATCTTTTTGATAATTTTGCCAAAATCCTGCTTTTAAGCGTTTTTTCGCTTCCCTACAATACTGTTTTAACGATTTGCCTTCGTTCATTATAAAACTCCTTAAATGTTTTCGACAACTATCGACAGATTTTGCATTTAAAAAAAGAAAATCTACCGCTTTATCTTCGGTAGATTCAATCTTTTAGCCTTTAATGCTTCTCTTTCTTGCTGCTTCGGACTTTTTCTTTTTCCTAACAGAAGGTTTTTCGTAATGTTCTTTCTTTCTCAAATCGCCAATTATACCGTCACGAGAACATTTTCTCTTAAAACGACGTAATGCGCTGTCGATATTTTCGTTTTCACCAACTCTTACGATAGACATTCACTTTCACCTTCCTTTGCCCTTTGGCAGTTCGTTTAAGCGTAAATAAGTATACCAACCGTGGCAAAATTTGTCAACGATTTTAATACTGTTTTTCAAATATTTATATATTGAACTAAAAATTTTAAACTAACGTTGCAGCCATAACTGCTTTAATGGTGTGCATTCTATTTTCGGCTTCATCAAACACGATTGAACGTTTGCTTTCAAAAACTTCGTCCGTAACTTCCATTGCATCAATACCAAACTTTTGGTTGATTTCTTTTCCAACGGTAGTATTTAGGTCGTGGAATGCTGGCAAGCAGTGCATAAATCTACATTGTGCACCTGCGTTATCCATAAGTTTTTTATTTACTTGATAAGGCATTAAATCACTTATTCTTTCACTCCAAACTTCATCGGGTTCGCCCATAGAAACCCAAACGTCAGTATAAATTACGTCTGCACCCTTAGTTGCAACCAACGGGTCAGAAATAAACTCTAAAACAGCACCCGTTTGCTTTGCAATTTCTTGGCACTTCTCTATAAGTTCTTTATTCGGGAAGTATTTTTCGGGTGCACAAGCAACAAAGTGCATACCCATTTTTGCACAGCCAACCATAAGCGAATTGCCCATATTATATCTTGCATCACCCATATAAACAAACTTAATGCCTTTAAGTTTACCAAAATGTTCTTTAATGGTTAAAAAGTCGGCTAAAATTTGAGTGGGGTGATATTCGTTGGTAAGTCCGTTCCATACGGGAATCCCTGCGTATTTTGCCAAGTCTTCAACGATTTCTTGACCAAAACCACGATATTCAATGCCGTCGTACATTCTACCAAGCACACGGGCCGTATCTGCAATACTTTCCTTTTTGCCTATTTGCGAACCTTTTGGGTCAAGATAGGTTGCGTGCATACCAAGGTCAAAGGCTGCAACTTCAAAACTACAACGTGTTCTAGTGCTAGTTTTTTCAAAAATAAGCGCAACGTTCTTTCCTTCACAAATTTTGTGAGCAATACCTGCCTTTTTCTTTGCTTTTAGTTCCGATGCGAAATCTATCAAATACGATATTTCTTCGGGCGTAAAATCTAACAACTTTAAAAAGTTTCTACCTTTTAGATTCATAATCTCTCCTTACTCAGCGCTTACGCTTTTAATAACTTCAACTGCGTATTTAACGTCTTCAAACGGAATATTAAGTGCAGGCAACAGTCTTACCTTATCCTTTGCCGTAAGGCATATAACTCCCTTCTCAATACACTTATTTACTACGTCCTTGGCATTTTTTACAGTCTTAATGCCTATCATAAGTCCAAGACCGCTAACGCTTTCAATACCCTTTGCACCGCACAAGTTGTCAAATATATATTTGCTCTTTTCTTTTACTTGCGCTAAAAGATTTTCATCTATCCTTTCAATAACGTTTATAGCACCCGAAGCACATACGGGATTACCACCGTAAGTAGAGCCGTGGTCACCAAATCCAAGTACGTTTTCGGTTTTTTCGTTCATTAAGCACGCACCGATAGGCAATCCACCACCGAGTCCCTTTGCCGTTGTTACAACGTCGGGACTAACGCCATAGTTCATATATGCGTAAAGTTCACCCGTTCTGCCGTTACCCGTTTGAACTTCGTCAACCATAAAAAGTATATCGTTTTGCTTACAAATCTTTTCAACGCCCAAAATAAATTCTTTATCAAGTGCAATAACACCGCCTTCACCTTGAACGCATTCAACCAATATTCCACAAACTTTATTTTGTTCGACAAGTGATTTAACACTTTCAATATCGTTTGCGGTTGCGTGAACGAAACCGTTAGTTAAAGGTTTAAATTTTGAGTGAAAAACGTCTTGACCGGTTGCTGCAAGCGTAGTTAGCGTTCTGCCGTGAAAACTGTTTTTAAGCGTTATAATGGTATCGTATTCTTCGCCCTTTTTGTCTTGCGCATACTTTCTTGCGACCTTTATTGCGCATTCGTTTGCCTCTGCACCAGAGTTTGAAAAGAACACCTTTTTCATACCTGTCCTTTCACACAAAATTTGTGCAAGGCGTGCACACGGCTCAGTATAATATAGGTTTGAAACGTGCTGAACTTTATCAAGTTGACTTATAACGGCACTTTTCCATTCATCATCACTTATTCCAAACGCAGTAACGCCGATGCCTGAGCCCATATCTATATATTTTTTTCCGTCCGTATCAAACAAATACGAGCCTTTGCCGTAAGCAATTTCTACGGGAAAGCGTGCGTAAGTGTTTGCGACGTACTTTTTATCAGTTTCAATTATGCTTGACATATTAATCACCTACGACCATAGTACCCGCACCTTCGTCGGTTAAAATTTCCATAAGAATAGAGTGCGGAATCCTACCGTCCATAATAATAACGTTTTTAACACCGTGCCCGATAGCATCAATACAGCACTTTACCTTGGGTATCATACCGCCTTGAACAACTCCGTCAGCCATAAGCTTGTTTGCTTGACTAATAGTAACTTCGGGAATAAGTGTTGACGGGTCGTCTTTATCTTTAAGAAGTCCTGCAATGTCGGTCATCATAATAAGCCTTTCAGCTTTGAGCGCACCTGCAATGCGTGCTGCTGCCGTGTCGCCGTTAATGTTATAGGCATTGCCGTCTCCGTCGCAACCGATAGTAGAAATTACGGGAATATATCCTTTTTGTAAAAGGTCTTCAACGCAATCAATGTTTATTTTGGTAATATCTCCAACGTAGCCTAAACGCACGTCTTTCATTTTTGCTTGAATAAGACCGCCGTCCATACCCGATATACCCATTGCCTTGCCACCTTTCTTTTCAAGGAAGTTTACAAGCGATTTATTAACCTTACCTGCAAGCACCATTTGAACTATATCCACAGTTTCTTTATCGGTAACACGCAAGCCGTCAACAAACTCTGGCTTTTTACCTAATTTTGCCATAAGTTCGCTTATTTCTGGACCACCGCCGTGAACTAGAACCACCTTAACGCCTATAAGCCAAAGCAACACGATATCTTCCATAACCTGTTCTTTAAGTTGTTGGTTAATCATAGCGTTACCGCCGTATTTTACCACAACGATTTTGCCGTTATAGTTTTTGATATACGGAAGTGCTTGTGTTAAAACTTCCGCACGCTGTGCGTTTGAAAAATGTTTATCCATCGTATCTCCTTAAATTAAGTACGGTAATCGCCGTTTATCTTAACGTAATCATAAGTTAAATCGCAACCCCAAGCCTTGCTTGAATAGTCGCCGTCGTTTAAATCAACTGCAATGATTATTTCCTTTTCAAGCAAAATTTCCTTTGCTTTTTCTTCACTAAACTCAACGCCACTACCATTTTTACAAACGGGTACTTCACCCTTTATAGACTTAAATGCAACGTCAATTTTGTTCACGTCAACTTTCGCACCGCTATAACCTATTGCGCAAAGCACACGCCCCCAATTTGCGTCCGCACCGAACATTGCTGCCTTAGTTAAGCTTGAACAAATAACGCTTTTAGCAACTGTCTTAGCAACGTCGAGAGTTTTAGCGCCCGTAACTGAGCATTCCAAAAGTTTTGTTGCGCCCTCACCGTCGCCTGCAATCATTCTACAAAGTGCAACGTTGACCGAATTAAGCGCTTTCATAAACTCATCAAAATCTTTTCCGTCCGAAATGATTTCATCATTGCCTGCAAGTCCGTTTGCAAGGACTACAACCATATCGTTAGTTGACGTGTCACCGTCAATACTTATCATATTGAACGTTTCTTGTATATCTGAACTCAATGCTTTTTGAAGCATATCTTTTGAAATTTTAACGTCGGTAGTAATAAACACAAGCATAGTAGCCATATTTGGATGAATCATACCGCTACCCTTAGCAATACCACCAATTTTACACGTTTTGCCGCCAACAGTAAACTCAACGGCAATTTCTTTAACTGCAACGTCGGTTGTCATAATTGCTTCGGCAGCGTCAAGTCCGCCGTTATCAGATAGCCCTGCACAAAGTGCACTCATACCGTTTTTGATAGGTTCTATACTAAGCGGTTGACCTATAACACCCGTTGAAGCGACCACAACGTCGTCCTTATTAACGCCTGCATATTCACTGACAAGTTGGCTCATTTTTTCAGCGATTTCAACCCCGTTAGCGTTGCAAGTGTTAGCGTTGCCACTGTTGCAGATAACTGCTTGGGCAATGCCGTTTTCTATGTGCTTTTTTGTAACCGTTAAAGGTGCACCTTTAACTAAGTTTGTTGTATAAACCGCAGCGGCAGTTGCGGGAACTTCACTCATAATAAGTGCCAAATCACGCTTTGTACGATTATGACGTATACCGCAATGTATTCCGTTTGCCTTAAATCCTTTTGCGGCACAAACACCGCCGTTAATTATCTTCATAGTATCTCCTTATAACTCTAAACCCGTGGTTTCGTCTACGCCCAACAGTACGTTCATATTCTGTATTGCAGCACCCGACGCGCCTTTACCTAAATTATCGAAACGTGAAACCAAAATTATTCTATCATCGTTGCCGTGTACGGAAATTTCCATACCGTCTTTGTTTTTCATTGAATTTGCACTTAAAAATCCGTTTTCGTCACCGCCGTCAACAAACTTAACGACTTTGCCGTTATATAAGTTATTATAAACGTCCTTAATATCTTGAACCGTGCCGTTTATATCTTTTTTGAAAAGCGGAACGGTTACTTCCATACCCCTATCGTAATCAGAAACTATCGGACAGAACACGGGGGCATTGTTAAGATTGCAAAGCGTTTTCATTTCGGGTAAATGCTTATGCGTTTGGGTTAAACCGTACTGACGGGGTGCGTCGAATAAAAGTGGTTTATCTTCACTTTCGTATTCGGCAATCATCTTTTTACCACCGCCACTGTATCCCGTGATAGAAAAGCAAGTTAAATATACGTCTTTACTTATTATACCCGCATTAATAAGCGGATTGATAAGCGCTATAAACCCACTTGCGTGGCAACCTGGATTAGCAATTCTTTTAGAGTTTTTAATCTTTTCTCTAAGTCCATTTAGTTCTGGAAAGCCGTACGCCCAATCGGGATTAACCCTATGCGCAGTTGACGTATCAATGACCGCAGTCTTATCGTTATCAATAAGCGAAACTGCTTCGATTGCGGCAACGTCAGGCAAGCATAAAAACGCAACGTCCGCACTGTTTAATGCTTGCTTTCTTGCGTCAATATCTTTTCTTAACTCATCGGGAAGTGTGATTAGGGTTAAATCTTGCCTTTTAGACAACCTTTCAACAATTTTAAGACCGGTCGTTCCTGCACTTCCGTCGATAAACACCTTAAACATTTTATAATTTTCCTTTAACGTAAGCGATTTGCTGTTCAACTGATTTTGGCGAAGTTCCACCTAACGAAATACGCTTTTCAACGCAAGTTGCAAGGCTAATTTCATTATATAAATCACTGTCAAACACGTCGCTATACGACTTGTATTCTTCTAAACTTAAATCTTCTAAAACCTTACCGCACTTTATGCAGTCGCCAACGATAGAGCCAACAATTTTATAAGCCGACCTAAACGGCAAACCTTTTTTGACCATATAATCGGCAAGGTCGGTTGCATTGATAAACCCTTTTTGTGCAGCAATAAGCATATTTTCGGGTAAAACTTTCATTTCTTTTATCATAGGCGCAAACACGTCAAGACACATATTAACTGTATCTACCGAATCAAACACGCCTTCTTTATCTTCTTGCATATCTTTGTTGTAAGCAAGCGGTAAACCTTTAAGAGTAGTTAGTATCGCCATAAGGTTACCGTATACCCTA
>JAGASB010000290.1 GCA_017621955.1 Clostridia bacterium
CAAAACAGCGATGCTTGCTAACAAAGAAAGTGATATGTGGGATTATGTTGGTGGTGATATAGATAAGGTTGATGGAAGAACTGCATTTGAATGTTCAAAAACTGGCGACAAAACGGCAAATATGGTTGTAGATAATTACGTTTACTACCTAGCTGAAAGTATGCTTAACACATTTAATATTTTTCGCCCAGGTGCGTTTATTATCGGTGGTGGAATAAGTGGTCAAGGCGATTATTTGGTAAACAAACTTAAAGCTTATTGTGAAAGGTTTGATTATGGATATAAAAGAGCGCCAAGGACTGAGATATTGATTGCTTCTCTTGGCAATGATGCGGGGATAATAGGAGCGGCTGCACTTTTAGATTAACAGTAACAAATAAATTTTGCCTACAATCGTAGGCATTTTTTATTTTCAAAACGTATATTTGCTATAATTTTACAGTATATATAGATTAAAGTTATAAACATTTTTTTGTAAAAAAAAGTCGAATTGTGGATAAGTGGCGTATTTTTAACAAAGTTATCCACATATAAAGGTGCTATGTATATTTTAAGAAAGAAAAATCTTATTATAATTTCCGTTTTGATTGTAACTGCATTAACTTTTTTATTGTGTTTTGGTGCGCTTGCTGCAAATCCTACTGACGACACGCTTGCAAATAAAATTAAAATAGTATTGGACGCGGGGCATGGTGGGATTGACGGTGGTGTTTTGGGTATTAACACGGGGGTGAAGGAAAGTGAGCTTAATCTTAAAGTAGTAAAAAAGCTTGAAGGATATTTGTTGAGTGCGGGAATGAACGTTGTTTTAACAAGAAGCACTGATGCTGGGCTTTACGGGATTGCGACTACAAATTTAAAGCGCAAAGATATGGAGAAAAGAAAAGAAATAATAAATAAAGCTAATCCTGACCTAGTTATTAGCGTACATATGAATAAGTACAGCGTTTCGACACGAAGAGGTGCACAAGTATTTTATAAAGATGGTAGTGAAGGTGGTAAAGTTCTTGCTAAAAGCGTTCAGGAAAGTTTTAATGCTATGAGTGAGGCTTCAAGAAAGTGTTCGGCGCTAACGGGAGATTATTATATTCTAAATTGCAGCGAATATCCATCAATAATTGCAGAGTGTGGTTTTTTGTCAAATCCCGAAGATGAAACGTTGCTTGTTAGCGATGAGTATCAAGATAGTATTGCCTATGCAATCTTTAAGGGAGTTATCGGATATTTAGCACAATCATCGTTTTCATTTTGTTGTTAAACATTTATTTTAGTCCGAATAAAATATTCGGACTTTTTTATTGTGTTTTTAAATAATTTGTTGTATAATTATTATGAGTAAATATCGGAGTGATTTTTAGTGTTTAAATTGGGCGAAATAATGGATAAACAAAAAGCAAATAACGTTAGTCCAGTTGTACTTGCTTTTGTGGGTGATGCTGTATATTCGCTTTTTGTGCGTGAACGATTAACTTTTGAAAATGACGGTAAGTCTGGCACTCTTAATAAACTTGCAACAGAGCAGGTAAAAGCTACGGCGCAAGCGGAGTTTGTTAAGGATATATTGCAGTTATTGTCGGACGAAGAATTGTCAGTTTTTAAGCGTGCAAGGAATGCGAAAAAATCAACAAAAGCAAAACATGCTTCGGTTGCCGAATATAATAAGTCAACTGGCTTTGAAGCCGTGCTTGGTTATTTATACTTGATTGGTGATAACAATAGATTAAACTTTTTATTGAATAAAGGAAAGTAAAATGAAGATTGAAGGCAGAAATTCTATTTACGAATTACTAAAAACAGACAAAGAGATTGATAAAATTTTAGTTCAAAAAGACTTAAAAGATGACGCAAGTAAAAGACTTATTAACGTTATACGTTCGCATAAGATAAAATTGCAACCCGTTGATAAATACGTAATTGAAAAGGAAAGTGAAAGTAAGCGCCATCAAGGCTTTATTGCATACGTTTCAGACTATAAGTATTTTGATATAGAAGATATACTAAACGACTGCGACCAAGAAAATTCACTTATTGTCGTTTTGAATGAGATTTTAGACCCACACAACCTTGGAAGCATTATTAGGGTATGTGAATGTGCTGGTGCGCAAGGTATTATTATCGGTAAAGATAGAAGTGCGTCGGTTAGCGATACAGTTATGCGCATATCAGCAGGAGCGTTAAACCACGTTAAAGTTGCAAAGGTTACAAACATAAATACAGCTATTGACACTCTTAAAGATAACGGTTTTTGGGTGTATGGGGCAGAAGTTGGCGGTGGCAATATTTATAAATCAAACCTTACAGGCAAGATATGCCTTGTTATCGGTGGTGAAGACAGTGGGGTTAAACGCCTTACAAAAGAAAAATGTGACGGAATAATATCTATTCCTATGTATGGAAAGGTTAATTCACTAAATGCTTCGGTTGCGTGCGGAATTGCTGTTTTTGAAGTTTTAAGACAGCGTGAACAAAAAAATTAAAGGTAAGATTTAAGTGCATTTATTATCTGATGAAGAACTTGTTGTAAAGGCACAACAAAACGATGCGACTGCAATCGAAGAACTGCTTAAAAGATATAAATACGTCGTGTCTGCGGTTGCGCACTCATATTTTTTGACAAGTGGTGACAAGGAAGATTTGTTGCAAGAAGGAATGTGTGCAGTATTCAAGGCAATTACAACCTATAATGGCAAAGCAAATCTTAAAAGTTACGTTTATACTTGTGTAAAAAATAGGATTATAACAATAATTAAAAATTCAAACGCAAATAAAAATAAGCCGTTATATAATTATATATCGCTATCGAATAGCATAGATGCGGATATAGATAAGTCGGGTATAATCGTAGATAGTGGTTATGGACCAGAAGAAACTTATATTAACGAAGAAGCGGCGTATGAGTTTTCACAAAAAATTAAACGTGCTCTCAGTGAATATGAGTATAGTATTTTAAGTTATTTTTTGAAGGGTTATTCGCAAAAAGACATTAGTGAAAAGCTTATGAAGAATGAAAAGTCGATAGATAATGCTTTGCAAAGAATAAAAAAGAAGATTTTAGGAATAGTAAACAATAATATTTGATAAAGGTGTAAAATGGCATATCTTGCATTATACAGAAAGTATCGCCCAACGACGTTTGAAAATTTAGTCGGGCAAGAACATATAGTTAAAACGCTTGTCAACCAAATACAAAGCGATAGGCTTGGGCATGCTTATTTATTTACTGGTACTCGTGGTACGGGGAAAACTTCGGCTGCAAAAATATTTGCAAAAGCGATAAATTGTTTAAGTCCTATTAACGGTTCGCCTTGTGGTAAATGTGAGGCGTGTAAAGCATTGTCAGACCCTTCTAATATAGACGTTATTGAGATTG
>JAGASB010000291.1 GCA_017621955.1 Clostridia bacterium
AGTCACCAGCATAAGAGTGTTGCCCCTTAGCGTTAACAATGTCATACGGTCTTAAAAGATAAGGTATTTGACCTTGAACGTTTATATAAGCAATTGCATCTTTATATAATCTTTCATTAACTTTGTGGTGACGACTTTCTTCTGGCCAGTTGCCTCTAACAGGGTCGTCAAAGTAGGTTGAAGCTTTCACATAACCGGCATATTCTTTATTTACGTTGCCATTTGCGTTATAAACTTTAAGCATAAAGTCACCGCATTTAAAAGTAGCGTTTGCCTTTCTAGAAAGAACGTCTTTGTGTCCTACTATTACTAGTAATCTATCAGTCTTTTCAAAGTACTCTTTAAGTTCAGCCGTTCTTACGCCTTCTGCGCAGGCAAGTATAGGACCATTAGATTTTAAAATTTCTTTTTTATCAGCAAGCGCAGTAATAGGCAAGCCGTGATATTGCAAATCGTTATGAATGTGTTCTGCGTGCGGTCTTCTAGTTTCAATAAAGTCTTTTACTTGCGACTTAATGTCGTCATCAAAAAGTGCGGTAAAGCCGAGAGAAGCGATTGGCTGCCCAATATCAAAGTTATCAACAACTTTATGTATTAAATCCCACTGTTCTTTGGGTATGCAGTCAGATAAACAAAAGATTGACCCATCACAGCAAGGAATAAGTTTTCCCTCTTGCCAAATATAAGAAATGCTCCTTCTAGCAATAGCAGTTCTATATTCGTTAGGGGCGTTGTTGATAATATCCCATTGTTCGTTGGTGTCATGAACACTCGTCATATTAACTTGGGAAATTTCTGGGCAATATGCCTTTAATGAACGTTGTTTTTCCATAAAGCGATACTGTGTGTTCCAACGAGACTGTTCAACAAGTTCCATTTCATTGCCGAACCAACACTGAATTGCAACAGAATTGCCATCTTCATACATAATTTTATCAATGCCTGCTTCAGCCAAAAGTTTATAGTCAATTCCAAATCTAAACAATGCTTCAACAGGAGATAAAGACCAGCAGTTATTCATTGTAACTTTTTTGCCAATTTTGTGCATTGCTGAAACGATTTTCTTAGTCCATTCGCCAAAACGCTCTGAAACGAACACAGCCCATTCATAACGAAGGTTTGTTATGATATACTTAAATCTCTTTTGCAAAAGTTTTTTGTTCGTTCCGCAAACCAACGGATACTCTGCGGGAAGTTTAATGCCCGTGCGGGTAACGAATTGGTCAACTAGGTCGTCAGTATAGTCGCCAACGATAAGTCTTTGACGGTTATGACAAGTACCGTCTGCAAGATGAAGTCCGTCAAAGCCGTATTCTATTAGCGGGCGTTGAACTTTTTCAGTAAATGCGTCTTCTAAATAAGTGCCATCCTTAAATCTTTTAATAAAATGTGCACTTCCCCAGTTAAGATTCATACGAACTGAAAATTCGCAGACTTCGGGTGCGACTTCAAATAAAGTTTTTTCTTTTATAACATTACCATCCCAACCAACTGCACTATTATTCGCAAAAACGGTAAGATAAACTTCAACGCCATGTTCGTGGAAAACATCTATAAGAGTTTTTAAGTTCCAGTTAGTCCATGGTTGAATTTCACGTTCGTCACTATATTGATGCCCCCCATAAGAACAAGTATTCCTTGAAAGAACATATTCCGTTTCAAGTCCGTCGTAAAAATAACAAACATCCCAACTGGTAAGCAAAAGATAGATTGAATCCACCTTGCCACGTTGGCGGTCAATAAAATCTTCAACCGTACCTTTAATATTATCCTTATCAAATGCTATAAGTTCTATCCAATAACTATTTTCAATTTTGTTTTTCATAATACTGTTCCCCCTTATGACTTAAACGTGATACATACAGTTTACGCTAACAACTTTCATCCAACTATTATAACCGATTGAACCTTTTTTCGTTTGATTTTCATTTGGATAATCAATCAGTTTTTCTTCAAGTTCGGGCACGTTGGTTGTCTTGCCCGAAATATAATCGTTTAACATTTGTTTACAATGTTTAAGTCTTTGCATAAGTCCGCCAAGCCTAATATCTTGGATATCAAAGCCGTGCGGTTTGTTCTCTTTCATCCACTGATAGCAAAATGCGTTGTAGAACGCTTCAAGTTTTTTACAAGCAACGTCTATTTCTTTGACGCATTTTTTAAGTGATTTTTTATCTTTTTTATCATACGCATTGCGAATTTTTATACCAAGCGCACTCTTTACAGCAAGTAATTCACAAAGTTTAACCTGTGTGTTAAAAACGTAAGCATACTTGCTTTTTTTCATATATTCGTCTAAAACCTTTGCACTTTCAAGATAAAATTTTTCGCTATCTTCGGGAATAGTAACGTCTAAATATCCACGCAACAAATCGTTATAAAGATGCGCTTTTGCAGTACTTACTGCATCGGTATTAGTCTCATAATCGCCAACGTAGTTAGGCAAATCAAGGCTCATAAACGCATCGAACTCTTCTCCCGTAATTTGTTTAAATTCTTCCTTTATCTTTTCAAGGTCGCTCTCTCCGTCGTACACACGCTTTATGTAGTACAATGATGACAGCGTAGCATATCTTGAACACTCAGCACCATCGTCACCCCACATCGTAATCAAAACGTTATCAATATCGTTTTCCCTACACGACTTCATTGCGGGAAGCATAGTTTTTAACGAATACTTATTTAACGGCGCAAATCCACGCCACGTCCATGCACCACCAGCGAACCAAACGTTATCTGACATTCTTTTATGTGCGTCAAACATCTTGTCGTACATTGCTTTATCATCGTTATAATAATCCCAATATACAAGACCAACTTCTTTGGGAATTTTATCTTTAATACAATCGACCGCATCCGCCGTCATATCCCCTTCAAGATAGTAATTGCCGTGGTTTATTAGCCTAAAAAACATATCCGACCAAATAAGCGGTTGTAGGTCGTATTTTTTTGCAATTTCAATTACTTTATTTAAATGGTTAATCAAAATATCAAACCTGTTTTGATAGCCATATTTATCAAGGTATTTTCCAAGACCTAACATGTGCGCTTCATCCATACCGACGTGAACGATTTTTGATGAATAACAGTTCTTTATAGTCTTAAAAATATTTTCAATTAATTGATAAGTTCTTGGCTCATTAAGAAGTAAAATATCGTTTACGTCGCAAATTTGTTGATATTCGTTCCACCTGAAAATAGCGTTTAAATGCGCAAGCGTCTGCACGCACGGAATAAGCTCAATGCCTTTTTTAGTGCAATAGTCATCAATTTCTTTAAGGTCGTCTTGCGTATATCTACCACGCATATACCCAAAATATGGCTCGCCCTCCACTTCAAACGTATCTTCGGTGTAAAGCTGAATCAT
>JAGASB010000292.1 GCA_017621955.1 Clostridia bacterium
AGCAATCTTTTCACTTAATGATGATGCTCAAATGGCATTATCTTTTCAAGCGACAATCGCAGAAGAAGAATCGCATACACGTAGTAGAAGTATGGATACATCTATTAGAATGCGTTTTGAACACGGTTTACCCCTTACCCCTGAATTATTAGGTTATATACAAGATGAAAAGGGCAAACTGGTAATAAACCCAGAAGAAGAACCAACAGTAAAACTAATATTCTATATGTATTTATACGGCTATTCAACAAAACAAATTGCTGAAACCCTTATAAAACTTGGTAGAAAAAGTTATTTAGGAAATGACGATTTATGGACATCTAATGGTGTAATACAAATATTAAGAAATGAAAGGTATTGTGGCGAAGTATTGACAAGAAAAACTTGGACACCTGATTATCACGACCATAAATCCATAAAAAACAAAGGAAAAAAACCCCAAAGCAGATACTATAACCACCACGCACCGATTGTAACGACAGATGATTTTATCGCAGTTCAAAGATTATTAGATAATGCAAGGTTTAGGCATAAATCCTTCCTTCCTGAATTACGAGTTATTGAAAGTGGAAAACTAAAAGGGTTCGTTACAGTAAATCCTAGATGGTCAGGCTTCAAATATGAAGATTATTATAAGGCATCACAAAGCGTTTATCCACAAGTTGAAAGTAACGAAGAAATTATCACCGAAAATCAAGCATTAAGTGAATATGAAATAACTGTAAATCGTGGTGATTTTGACTTGCGTGGATTTGAAGTTACACGCTCCGAGTTTTTTGATTCTGTGAGATTGCCTGCTGTTGTATTTTCTGAAAATAAAATTAAGTTTAATACGGAAATAGTAAGAAAATTTAGAGAAAACAACTACGTTGAATTACTAATTAACCCCGTTGAAGGTAAATTTGCAGTAAGAAAAACAAATAAAGAAAACCGACAAGGCGTTTATATTTCCAGACTAAACCTAAAAGAGTATTACACAAAGGACATAAGCGCAACTGCGTTTTTTAAGACTTTATTTGAACTTTTCAACTGGGATATTAGTTATAAATATAAAATAATCGGCACTCTCTATGAAGAAGACGGCGAAATAGCATATATATTTGATACAAAAAACTCTAACGCCTTCTTCAAATCCTTCTTAATAGGTAAAGATGAACAATCCGACAACGAGCATAATTTAATTACAAGGTCTGGGAAAAGAGTTCGAGCTATCCCCGAATCTTGGACTTATAATTTTGGAAATAATTATTATCTACACGAACAGACTATAGAAGACTTACAAAATCAAAGCGAAAAAGAATGGAAATTGCGATTACAAGGTCAATTATTTGAAACTGGAAAGAAACTTAACGTTACAGGTTTTGAAGAACTCAAATCATATATAAAGCAAGAGTTAAGTGCATTAGCATAAGGAGAAACTATGGAAGATACTAAAGAACAAGGATTACCTTCTGAAACAGAAGGTTCATACATACCACCTTTGGCAAAAAACCCCGTTCAACAACCAAAACTTAAAAAGTCAGATGAAGTCGTAGAAATGGAAGACTTTGACTTTGGAAACTATCAAGTAGTAAGGCGTGAATTTTTTGCTCATATAAATGAACCATCTATAACTTTTAATAATTACAAATTTTCAGCAAATGCTGCTTGTATCAAACGTTTCCCGAACGCTGAATATGCACAGG
>JAGASB010000293.1 GCA_017621955.1 Clostridia bacterium
GAATACGTTGGTACGTCCGTTATGCGCACTAAAAAATTGTGGATAATAATGCCCGTATGTTTTGTTGTAGGGGTGCTTATAACCGTTTCCGAACCCGACTTACAAGTTCTTGCTTCACAACTTGCACGAACGATAGATTTTTGGACTCTAATTTTAACCGTTGGTGTCGGTGTAGGTGTATTTTTAGTAATAGCGTTTTTAAGAATAGTACTTAAATTAAAACTTAAATATTTACTTATTTTCTTTTATATTGCTGTATTCGTATTGTCTATGTTTGTTCCCCAAACGTTTATTCCACTAGCATTTGACTCCGGCGGTGTAACAACGGGACCGATGAGTGTTCCGTTTATTATTGCGATTGGTACGGGTATTGCTGCAATGCGAAGCGATAAAGGTGCTGAAACTGACGGGTTTGGTTTAACTGCTTTATGTTCAATAGGACCGATTATTGCAGTTATGATTTTAGGAATAATATTTAAACCTGAAAGCATTGATGCTGGCACTAATTCTGAAATTATTATAAATGATTCAAGAGATTTAATTTCTACTTTTGGCTATGCAATACCCGAATATATGAAAGAAGTTGCTATTGCGCTTTTACCAATTGTTGCGTTTTATTTTATATTTCAACTTGTTGGTACAAAAATGACAAAACAAGCCATAATAAGAATTTTAATTGGAGTGCTTTACACCTACGTTGGACTTGTTTTATTTTTGGTGGGTGTAAACGTAGGCTTTTTACAAGTAGGAAGTTTTGTGGGTGAAAAGATAGGCGATAATTGGATAATTATTCCGATTGGAATGATTATTGGTTATTTCGTTGTTGCCGCAGAGCCTGCTGTTCACGTTCTAACAAAACAAGTATACGAATTGACTTCTGGTGCAATACCTAAAAAAGCACTTAGATTTAGTTTAATGATAGGTGTTGCTGCGTCAGTAGGCTTAGCAATGCTTAGAATATTGTTACATATTAACATTATGTATTTCTTAATACCTGGGTATTTAATTGCTTTAATACTAATGTTTTTCGTGCCAGATATGTTTACTGCTATTGCGTTTGACTCAGGTGGTGTTGCGTCTGGTGCTATGACTGCAAGTTTTTTAATGCCGTTGGCATTAGGCGTTTGTAAAGCGGTAGATGGAAACGTCGCCACCGAAGGTTTTGGTGTTGTTGCAATGGTTGCTATGACGCCACTAATAACTATACAGATTTTAGGTCTAGTATATAAAATTAAAATGCGTAAACTTAAAAAGGCTGATAAAAACGTATTAGTTCAAGAAGAAATTATTGAGTAAAAGGTGGTGGGATTGTGATTGGATTAAAATATATGGTTGCAATTACTAAACGTGAATATGCTGAAAATTATTTGGAGTTTTTTAGAAATCACGGCATAAATAACGTAGTAAGTTTGTTATGTAATGGTACGGCAAGCGAAAGTACGTTAAGCATTATGGGGCTTGAAAAGACTGAAAAAATAATGTTTAACGCAATGGTCCGAGAGCAAGACCTTGGTGAAATAATTAAAGGTCTTATATTTGAAATGGATATTTCTTCCGCTGGTAACGGCGTTGCGGTTTTTATGCCGATAGATAGTGTTGGTGGTAGTACGTCATTGAAATATTTTGTAGGGGAAAAACCTTTGGAAAAAAAGGAGAGTGAAAAAATGAGCAATACTGAAAGTAAAATTGTTATGATTGTAACGGTTGTTGATAAAGGGAATACAGAACTAGTTATGGATGCAGCAAGAAGTGCCGGCGCTAATGGCGGTACTGTTGTTAGGGCGAAAGGGACAGGCGCACAAATCGCCAAGTTTTTTGGGGTGTCAATTAGCGAAGAGAAGGAAATGGTGTACATTGTTGCTCGTCGGGATGCTCGTGATACAATAATGAAAGCAGTAATGGAAAAAGCTGGCAGTAATACCGATGCACACGGCGTGTTGTTTTCTCTTCCGATTGATAGTGTTGTTGGACTTAAAAGCTTTGATAATTTGGATTAAGTTAATGCTTTATAAAAATAGTTTTTTATTAATGATTTTGAATATTATTATGTGTGACAAAATAACTGAAATTTAATTCGCTATGGAAAGTCTAATTTTTAGGCTTTCCATTTTCATAATTGATTTTTTATTTAAAATGTTACTTTTTGTTAGGAAAAAGCAAGCTAATAAAACATAAATTTTATATGCTAAAACTTGACAATATTAGTGCTTTGTGTTATATTATTTAAAATATAGTAAATAATAAGGCAAAAGAAATGGACCGTGACCTTAAATTAACAATTGAAAAACTTAAAAAAGAA
>JAGASB010000294.1 GCA_017621955.1 Clostridia bacterium
CGAAAGGGATATAATATACCATGGTGGTGACGATAGCAGAGAGGATCCACCTGTTCCCATCCCGAACACAGAAGTTAAGCTCTCTTACGCCGAAAGTACTCAGCGGGCCACCGCTCGGGAGGATAGGTAGTTGCCACCTTTTATTGCCCCTTAGCTCAGTCGGTAGAGCATGCGGCTGTTAACCGCAGTGTCGACAGTTCGAGTCTGCCAGGGGCAGCCATCTTGCACTTACAAAAAAGCTGTCAGTGCATAAAAAGACGAGATTTATTCAATCTCGTCTTTTTTATTCGTTAAAAACTGCATATAATGGTGTAAAACGGAATAATTATTCACTCAAAATGTTGGACAAAAATGTTACAATTTAGAGCTGTCATTTTGCGATTTTCCAGAACCTATAGGGTTTGAACTGAAACAGAGTATTTTTTTGAACGTTTTTTTATTGTCTTTGTGGCTCTATTATGTTATATAAATCTAAATTAGATTCATCTAAACTTACAATGACTGCATTTAGTTTTTTGCTATACACGCCTTTACAAGAATAAACACAAGTAGGCTCTAAATTATATTTTAGAACAAGACTTATCAAAAAAGATTTACTGTTAATACGAAATACGCATTTACTATCAGTAAATAGTTTTTCAGGTATTTTGAATGACATTACGTCGTTTGCTTCGCACGGAATAATTGCGAAAGAACGATTAGATTCGTTGATTCGTAAACAAACGTGTTTTGGATAGCCAAGACTTTTTATAATATCTTTGCCAATGGTTAATGAACATCTATACGGTTGAATAAGTATGTATGGCGATAGTTCATTAGCTTTACTTGAATATGCAGGTCTACTCATTATTTTCCCCCTTATCTAATAGTGTTGCAGTTGGTGTAGCAGCAACTGTGGTATCAGTATATTCTTCAAGATTTTCAAAGAGACTTTGTTGATGGAAAGCCACATAATCATTATAAGATTTACCAATTTTGTATTTGTATTCGTCAGGATAGTATTTAACCTGACGTTTTTTCGTTAATCCCGTAACCTTATCTATATATTCGACGGGTTTCGGAGCAAACATAATTGCTTCCGTGAAATCAAAGACTAAAATAAGCCCACGTTCGGTCTGAGCAAGTCTACCAAGTATTTTATAACGACAAGTTCTATCCCAACCCATAAGTTCAAATATACGCTCTACAAAGTCAACGGAGGTTATCGTTTTAGAAACGTACACATCCTTTTTTAATCTTGACCATTCAACGGAAGCGCTCTCTTCTTCTTGACAGGGTATAGCCGCTAAACGCTTTTTTGCTCTATTAACGACAGGAAGAATTTGAGTAATTCCCTTGAACAGACGAACAGCAGCGCAGTTAAATTCCATTTTAGATAATTTGAACGTCAATGCAGGTTTTTTTAGCATTGAGAATTGTGTACGTGGAGGAACTTCATAACCGTCAAGATTTTCAAAGGGTAATTCTTGATTTTGTTCTTTCCGTATATTTACGAGTTGCGTGATTAACTCTTGTTCCTTTTTTGAAATTGATTCGCCTTGAAGATGAGCATTTTCCGTTGTGATTTCCATTTTATTTCTCCTTTTATGTTACATAGCAGACAGTAAGTTGTCTAATTCATTTTTTATTTCTATTGGACTTGGAAGTGCGCCTATAAGTGGATTATCGACATATTCGCCTGAAATCAGAATATCTTGTTCTGATATAGAGTTGACTATCCAATCTCTTTTTTTACGTAAAGCAAGACTTATTCCGAACATCTCTTGTGATGCCCACGTTTCAGATACAAGCATCTTACGTGGAGGTTGAGGTTCAGCATTTTCAGTAGGTTCTTTGTATTCAACGTATTGAGCTGAAGCAACAGTATCTACTGATTGATGTTCTTTAATGGTTTTTTTACTTGGAATGATTTGAGGTTCATCAAGATAAAAAATCATTAGTTTTGCATTACCCCGAATACGAGTAATACCCCTAAACTTAAAACTATAATCTTCTTTCCAACCAATTCTATCGTAAATTGATTTAGAAAACGCTTTGGAATTAAGAGAGGTTTTCATAGAACCATCTTCATTTTTCCAACAAAGTGCATAGGGGTTATCTTCGGTTGTTTCTTTAATGGCAATCATTTTGAGAATAGGGTGGTAAAGTATTTCGATATACTTACAGTCCAATCTATCGTGCATTGCCTTATTGAATTTAATTGTTTTATATGTAACGGTTAGAGACGGTGTTTTTTGGTTCATAAAGTAAACACCATAAGGAACTTCATAACCTGTAAAATTAAACGAAAGAACGTTACTATGTTCTTCGCCACTTCCGATTCTTGCAATCTCTTCCAATTCTTCATATTCTTCATCGGAATAAACGCCACGAGAAACGAATTGAAGAGAAGCATCGTCAATTCCTTTCCAAGCAGGGGATATACTTATAAAACCCTTTAATGAGCCATCTGCAATAATGGAAGTATTGGGGACGGAGTTGACCTTAGAACCACTTGAAGCAAGCAAATGAGCTGCTTTTGCAATCGACGGTGAAACAATCGCTTCGTGGTGGTTAGGAATATATGCAGCATCACGTATGTCCTTGTTTTTAACGACTTTACGCAATTTATAATCAATACAAACGGTTTTACGTGCATCCAAATCACCCCAACGTCGTTCATTATACATAATAGCCTTAACCATTGATGCGTTCCACTCAGTTCTTCCTGTAAGAGTAGGGCGTTTTTTCTTTGTCAATATTTCAGCTATTGTTTTGAAAGAATATCCTGCTAAATATGAGAGGAAAATAAATCTAACAGTTTTTGCTTCTTCGGGTTCGATTATAAGGTCGCCATTTTCAGTATGTCTATATCCGAGTAAGTCCACAACAGGATATTGCCCCATACAAATACGTTGGTCATAGGATAAAATCATACGACGACTTTTATTTTTAGATTCCCAACCTGAGAAGAGTGCGTGCATTTCTAAACGTTCATCGGAAGTAGGGTCAAGAGTATAAATATCTTCCGTTTCAAAGTAAACACCGACGGGATGAGACGGATTTGCTGTTTTCAGCAGTCGTATATGGTCTACGCAGTCTGAAATATCTCTTGCGAAACGGGATACGCTTGCACAAAGGATTAAGTCCATTTTCTTGTTTTGAGCATCGGCTATCATACGCTTAAAATCTTTTCGGCG
>JAGASB010000295.1 GCA_017621955.1 Clostridia bacterium
AAGTAACTATTTACATCTTCCGTACGTCAATATTTGCAAAATTTTAACCGAATATCAAACGGTAAATAAAGATAAACTTGTTCCGTTATGGAACTCAACTTTAACGGCACCGATAGAACAGATAGGTTTTTTTGCCGTAGGCGAACTAAATTTTGAAGTTTACGAAGGCAAAGGCGGTCATTTGCCAGGTGAAATATTATTGATAGATTTTGATAAAAAAGTTGCTTTTACGGGCGACGTTTTTATAAACCTAAACGACTTGACAAAAAAACAAGCACAATACAATCAGTATGCACCTATTTTAATGACTTCTGTTGATACCGATGCAAAGTTATGCAAACAAGAACGCTCTGCACTGTTGCAAAGATTAGGTGTTGGGGAGTGGAGTATATTTGGTGGACACGGACAAAAAAAGACGTATTCGCCACAAACAATTAAGTAAAAATTTAAGGAAACAACTATGCAAATAATTAATGCGCACGCTCATATATATCCTGAAAAAATTGCTCAAAAAGCCACCGATACTATCGGCGTGTTTTACGATATAAAAATGGAAATGCCAAGAGGTACTGCTGAAAGACTTATTGAAGACGGCAAAAAGGCAGGGATAGACAAATTTGTGGTACACTCAGTTGCAACCACGGCGCACCAAGTGCGTTCGATAAATGAATTTATCAAACGTGAAGTTGCAGAGTATCCGCAATTTATCGGTTTTATGACTTTGCATCAAGACCTAACCGAAGAAGAAGTAAAGCACGAAGTAGAGTGGGCTATTGAAAACGGCTTTAAGGGTATAAAACTGCACCCCGATTTCCAAAAATTCAACATTGATGATGAAAATGCCGAAAAGTTTTATAGGTGTGCAAGTGGAAAACTGCCTATCTTGTTCCATATAGGCGATGATAGATTTGAATACTCTAAGCCTGAAAGACTTGTTAAAATGGCTAAAAAATATCCTGACGTAAACTTTATTGCAGCACATTTTGGCGGATATCGTTGTTGGGATGATGCAGTTTTATATAAGGGGCTAAAAAACGTGTATTTTGACACTTGTTCGTCGCTTCCATTTATAAGCGCTGAACGTGCAAAAGAGTTAATAGATATGCTTGGAGCGGATAGATTCTTTTTTGCAACAGATTTTCCTATGTGGGATTCGGTAGGCGAATTAGAACGATTTAATAAAATTCCGCTTAGCGAAAAAGAACGTCAAATGATTTTTAGTGAAAATATAAAAAGGTTGTTGAACTTATAAGGCGAATACGTTTTAAGGGCGTGTCGCCTTTTTATTTAATTAACATTATATATAAATTTATTTAAAAAAGGGTATAAAACGTTTGCATATTGGCACTTTTTGTGCTAAAATATGTAAGCAAAAATTCGCACCCGCAAGCAAGTGGGGCTTGCGTGTTCCCGAAAAATCCACTTATCGTCGGGAATGTTGCCCCTATAAAACGGCTACGGGGAGGATTAACGGAGGTATTATTATGGCAGTTATCACAATGAAGCAACTCTTGGAAACAGGCGTTCACTTCGGACACCAAACAAGACGTTGGAACCCCAAAATGAAGAAGTACATTTATGGCGAAAGAAACGGTATTCATATTATCAACCTTGAAAAGACGGTTGAAATTATTGAAAACGACGTTTATCCTTTCGTTGTAGAAATGGCTAAGCAAGGTAAGAGCGTACTTTTCGTTGGTACTAAAAAGCAAGCACAAGACGCTATCAAAGAAGAAGCAGAAAGATGCGGTCAGTACTATGTAAACCAACGTTGGCTTGGCGGTATGCTCACTAACTTTAAGACCATCAGGTCCAGAGTTGACAGACTTAACAAGCTCAACAATATGGAAAAGATGGGTGAATTTGACCTTCTTCCCAAAAAAGAAGTAAGCAAACTCAAAATCGAAAGAGACAAACTTGAAGCTAACCTTGGCGGTATTAAGGAAATGAGAAGTCTTCCCGGACTTATGTTCGTTGTTGACCCCGCACAAGAAGATATCGCAGTTAAAGAAGCAAGGGATTTAAATATTCCTATCGTTGCAATCACCGATACTAACTGTGACCCTGACGTTATCGACCACGTTATTCCTGGTAACGACGACGCTATAAGGGCAGTTAAACTCATCGCATCTGTTATCGCAAACGCTGTTATCGAAGCTAACCAAGGCGAAGAATTCAGGGTTGAAGAAGACGCTGATGAAGCTGTTGTTGAAGCACAAGCACCCGTAGCTGATGCTGAATAATTTTAGAATTTAAGGGAGATTATAATTATGTTTACAAGTAAGGACGTAATGGAACTTCGTAAAAAGACAGGCGCTGGCGTTGCAGATTGCCAAAAGGCGCTTAAAGAAACTGACGGCAATATGGAAAAAGCCGTTGACTTTTTAAGAGAAAAAGGTATTGCAACCGCTGCTAAGAAAGCATCAAGAATCGCTGCCGAAGGCATCGTTCTTGCAAAGGTTAATAATAGCACGGGCGTACTTGTTGAAGTAAACTGTGAAACTGACTTCGTTGCTAAGGGCGACCAATACATCGAATTCGTAAACGGTGTTGCAGATTACGTTATGGCTAACGACGTTGCTGATATCGACGCACTCGTTGCTGCTAAAAACGAAGAAACTATCGCAGCTACTGCAAAAATCGGTGAAAAAATCGCTATCCGTCGTTTTGCTAAATATACTGCTGAAAGCGGTGTTGTTGAAAGTTATATCCACATGGGCGGTAAGGTTGGCGTTTTAGTTGAAGTTGACGGTTGCACTTGCGACGGCGCACACGAACTTGCGCACGACGTTGCACTTCAAATCGCAGCATCTAAACCCTTGTATTTAGTTGCAGACGAAGTACCCGCAGAAGTTGTTGAACACGAAAAAGAAATTCTTCTTGCTCAAATTAAGAACGACCCCAAACTTGCTAACAAACCCGAACAGGTTATTGCAAAGATGGTTGAAGGTAAAATCAACAAATACTATGACGAAAACTGCTTGCTCCGTCAAGCGTTCGTTAAAGACCCTTCTTTAACTATCGAAAAGGTTGTTAAGAGTTATTCTGACAAAATGGGCAAAGTCCTTTCAATCAAGCGTTTCACTCGTTTTGAAATGGGCGAAGGCTTAGAAAAGAGAAATGACGACTTTGCTTCAGAAGTTGCTGCTCAAATGAAAAAATAATTAAACTAAACATCAAAAGGCACTGTAAAAAATTGCAGTGTCTTTTGTTTTTTGCATAAATGTATATGCCTTTGTTATAAAAAAATAAAGTTATAAGAAAAAGTTTGTACTTATCAAGGCGAATAAGTCAAGATAAGTGTTTTTTTTGCTTAAAATTTTGTGCTTTTAGCTATATGACATTTACAAATTCTTAAAAATAGTATATAATATTTAATAAGCATACTAAATGCTTTTTATAAATCAAGGAGATAATATCAATGGAAGCAGTATACAAAAGAGTTATAATCAAGCTTTCGGGCGAAGCGCTTGCAGGTGAAAGGGGTAACGGTATTGACGAAAAAGTTTTAGATAGCATTACCGACCAGATTAAAGCGGTTAGGGACTTGGGTGTTGAAATCGGCATAATCGTTGGTGGGGGCAACTTCTGGCGTGGAAGACAAGGTCGTGAAATGGATAGAACTACCGCAGACCATATGGGTATGCTTGCTACCGTTATTAACGCACTTGCCGTTCAAGACGCATTGGAAAGGAAAGACGTTCCAACCAGAGTTCAAACGGCGCTCACTATGACAAGGGTTGCAGAGCCTTACATTTTAAGAAAGGCAATGTCGCACTTAAATAAAGGCAGAGTTGTGATTTTTGCTTGCGGAACGGGCAACCCGTTCTTTACTACCGATACAGCAGCAGCACTTCGTGCAGCCGAAATCAACGCAGAAGTATTGCTTCTTGCTAAAAACGTTGACGGCATTTACGATGCAGACCCCAAACTTAACCCCAACGCTAAAAAACTTGATAAGGTTACCTATAAAGATTACATCGCAAAAGAATTGCACGCTATGGACACCACGGCAATCACTATTTGTATGGAAAACGATATACACGTTCTTGCTTTCGGGCTATTTGAACAAAACGCACTTATGCGTGCTGTTAGCGGTGAAAGAATAGGTACACTCATAACTAAAAACTAAGAAGATTAAAGATATAAATTAAGATAAGGAGAGCAATTATGGCTATTGAAAACGAACAATTTGAAATGATATTAATGGAAACTATGGAAAGAACGGATAAAACCGTGTCAGTTCTTAACGGCGAATACATAACAATTCGTGCAGGCAGAGCAAATCCACACATTCTTGATAAGGTACTTGTTGACTATTACGGCACGCCGTCGCCTATAAACCAAGTGGGCAACCTTTCGGTTGTTGAAGGTAGATGTCTTGTTATTGCACCGTGGGATGCAAGTATGCTTAAAGTAATCGAAAAGCAACTTCTTGCAGAAAACCTTGGTATAACGCCTGTAAATGACGGTAAGGTTATTCGTTTAACTTTCCCTGCTTTAACAGAAGAAAGAAGAAAGGACCTTGTTAAGCAAATCAAAAAGATGGCAGAAGAAAGCAAGGTTGCGGTAAGAAATATCCGTCGTGACGGTATGGACGCATTAAAGAAAATGAAAAACAACAAAGAACTTTCCGAAGACGAACACGCTATTTGCGAAAAAGACGTAGATAAAGTTATTTCGGAAGCAATCGATAAAATCGACAAGCTTTGCGCTGAAAAAGAAAAGGATATTTTATCCGTATAATGAAAACAAATAAAATCCCCGCACACGTCGGAATAATTATGGACGGGAACGGTAGGTGGGCAGTATCACGAGGGAAGAAGCGCTCTTACGGACACCACGTCGGTTCTAAAAACGTTGACACGATAGTCACACACGCTTTTAGCTGTGGCGTTAAGGCGTTGACACTCTATGCCTTTTCTTCGGAAAACTGGGCACGCCCAAAAGAAGAAGTGGACGAATTGATGAAACTTTTAAAGACGTATTTTAAAAAGTTTATCAAAAAGGTCGTTAAAAGCAACGTTAGACTTATCGTTTCGGGTGGTAGAGAAGAACTTTCAAAAGACCTTGTAGATATAATTAACAAGGGTGAAGAACAAAGCAAAAACAATACCGAATACGTCTTAAATATCGCACTTAATTACGGCGGTAGGCAAGAGATTGTGCACGCCGTAAAACAACTTATAAGTAAGGGCGAAGAAATTACCGTTCAAGGCATATCCGATAACCTTTATACGGCGTCTTTGGGAGACCCTGACCTTATCATAAGAACGGGTGGGGAATATAGACTTTCAAACTTTTTGCTATATCAGGGTGCTTATAGCGAACTGTATTTTACCGACGTTTTATGGCCTGATTTTGACGGGGCAGAGTTTGATAAAGCAATAGAAAGTTACGGCGAAAGAAAACGCCGTTTTGGAAAGGTGTAATTTATGTTGAAAAGAACTGCTACGGGCGCTTGTTACGTTGCCGTATTAACAGCAATATTTTTATTAAGACAGTTTGTAGATTACCGTATTTTTCACGCACTTACTTGTTTTTTTGCCGTTTACGGCACGTTTGAACTTGCAAGGGCGCTTAAAAGCCGTGTTATAAAAGGTTCGTTTACTGCTTCGATAATTTATTCAGCACTATTCGTTCCTTTATATTGTATAGGCGAATATTTGGTTAAAAACGGTTGGGGTTGGCTTTTTGCAATCGACCTTACCGCAATTATGCTAATAGTAGTAAGCGTGTATTCGTTAATAAAATCAGTGGACGGTAAAACGTTTATCAGTACGATTTTGTTGTACGTTTATCCTACGCTGTTCTTACTTACTATGCTACTTGCAAACGACCTTGAATCTAATGCGTTCATCGCACTTTTGATGGCTTTTGTAGTTTCGCCGTGTTCTGACACTATGGCGTACCTTACGGGCAGTTTAATCGGCGGACCTAAACTTTGCCCAAAACTAAGCCCTAAAAAGACTTGGGCAGGCGCTATCGGTGGAACGGTTGGCGGAATACTTAGTGCAATTATAGTGTATTTTATATTTACGCCAAAGGTAAACTTCTTCTCGCCCATACTTTTGTTTGTTTTAGTTGGATTTTTTGCAAGCATATTAACTTTGTTTGGCGATTTATTTGAAAGTTACATAAAACGCAAAGTTGGCATTAAAGATATGGGCAAACTTTTGCCAGGGCACGGCGGTGTACTTGATAGAATTGACGGCACGCTGTTTGCAATAGTTTTATGTTGGTTTGTGTTTTGGTTAGTATAAGGAAATAAAAATGAAAAAAATTGCACTTATTGGAAGTACGGGTTCAATCGGTAAACAAACGTTAGCGGTTGTACGTCGTCATCCGGACAAATTTAAGATTGTTTCTATCGCCGCCGGAAATAACGGCGGTGATTTTTTAGAACAGGTAAACGAATTCAAACCCCAAGTGGCAACACTTGCGGGCAAGTTGCCTTTTGACAAAAAATTGCCAAACGGTACTGAATTTTTTTGCGGTGAAGACGCTTTTAAGAACGCTATTATCGACCAAGCGGACGTAGTCGTTGTTGCACTTGTCGGCTTTAAGGGTATAATTGCTGTATTAGATGCTATTGAAAAGGGCAAAGACGTTGCGCTTGCAAACAAGGAAAGTCTTGTGGTTGGCGGTCAACTTGTTATGGATAAGGCAAAAGAAAAAGGCGTTAAGATTATGCCGATAGACAGTGAGCATTCGGCTGTTTGGCAAGCGCTTAACTTTGATTATAACGCCGACTTTAAAAAAATTATTTTAACGTGCAGTGGCGGTGCGTTCAGGGATTATGATAAAAAGCGTCTAAATTTAGCAACCGCAAGCGACGCACTTAAACATCCTAATTGGTCAATGGGCGCAAAAATTACCATAGACTGTGCAACGCTTGTAAACAAGGCGTTTGAAGTAATTGAAGCAAAATGGCTTTATAATACAACTTTCGACAAAATTGACGTTATAATTCACCGTGAAAGTATCATACACTCTATGGTAGAGCTTAACGACGGTGCAGTGATAGCACAAATGAGTTATCCGTCTATGGAACTGCCTATTCAACTTGCATTATCTTACCCAGAGCGACTAAAAACGGATATTAAGAGTTTGGATTTTGGGGCGCTTAAAAGTTTAACTTTTGAAAAGATTGACCACGACCGTTTTCCGTGCTTTAACCTTGTGCTTGAAGCGGCAAGGGAGGGGGCAAACTATCCTGCGGTTGTTAACGGCGCTAACGAAAGGGCAGTTAAACTCTTCCTTGACGGTAGGATTTCTTACACTGATATTTATAAAGCGCTTTATGGTGCGCTTCAAGCGTACGATGGACCGCAACACGTTCACTTAGACGACCTTGTCGAGGCGGACGCATTTTCAAGAAAATACGTTGACGATTTATTTGGAGTATAATGAATTATTTGTTACTTGCTTCCGTATCGGAAGTCGCATCATCTATCGGTTATATTTTGCTTGCAATTTTAGTGCTTTTGGTGATGATTACCGTGCACGAATTCGGGCATTACGTTGCTGGAAAAATTTTCGGGTTCGGCATAGATGAATTCGCAATAGGCTTCGGTCCTAAAATATTTAGTAAAAAGAGAAAGAGCGGTGAGTTGTTTTCTTTAAGAGTTTTTCCCGTGGGCGGATTTTGTGCGTTCCGTGGTGAAGACGACGACAGCGACGACCCAACTGCTTTTAACAACAAAAAATGGTGGCAAAGGATTATCGTTTTAGTATCGGGTGCGCTTATGAATTATATTCTTGCGCTACTTGTAATTATGCTTATGTTCGGCGTGTACGGTCAAACCGTGCTTGTCCCTATGGAAATAACGCCAACCAACGAAATTAGTGCCGAATACTGTTTGCAAGAGCGTGATATTATAATTTCTGCAAACGGTAAAAACGTGTATATGACAACCGACCTTATGAACGCTGTTGAAGGCAAGCAAAAGGGCGATAAGGTTGATTTTGTCGTAAGAAGAAATGGTGTTGATACACCGATAAAAGTTGAACTTAGAACGGATACGAATTTTAATAACGTTGAAGATATGAGTGGGCTTTTTTCCGCACTTGGAATAGCGCACGAAGTTGATGAAAAGGGCGTTTTGACAAGTAGTGAACTGTACTCAACTAGCATAAAACTTGGATTTATTCAAGTAATAGGGCGAAGTTTTGACTATTCGTTTATGCTTGCAGGTACGATATTCAAGATTTTAGGTCAACTTATAACTGGTACGCTTGGCATAAGTTCGCTTGGCGGAACGGTTACCACCATTACCGTTACAGCCGATGCAATCAAGATAGGCGGACTTAGATATCTTCTTAATATGACTTCGTTTATAGGCGTAAACCTTGCAGTGTTTAATCTGTTGCCTTTCCCTGCACTTGACGGTTCACGAGTGGTGTTTACCGCTATTGAAGGGGTAAGGAAGAAACCACTCAATCGCCGTGTTGAAGGGATAATCCATATGGTAGGGTTATTTTTACTGCTAATTTTTGCAGTCTTTGTCGACTTGCAACGGTGTTTTTAGCGAAAAATAATAGAAAATAATACAAACTATAAAAAATTTGTATAAATTTTACCTTAAAAACAATAACTATTTTTGAAAAAATGTGATATAATTCTTTTTAACGAACGACAAATTTTCTCATTGGAGGATAAAATTATGGCAATAAAAAACGCATACATGCTTGACCTTTTACAAAGGGTTGAAAAAAGAAACCCCGGTGAACCCGAATTTATTCAGGCTGTAACCGAAGTGTTTTCTACCTTAGAACCTGTTATAGAACAAAGACAAGACTTAGTTGACGCAGGTGTTCTTGAAAGAATAGTTGAACCTGAAAGGCAAATTATTTTTAGAGTACCTTGGACTGACGACCAAGGCAAACCCCACGTAAACCGTGGTTTTAGAGTTCAGTTTAACTCTGCTATCGGTCCTTACAAGGGTGGTATTAGGCTTCACCCGTCAGTTAATTTAAGCGTTATTAAGTTCCTTGGTTTTGAACAAACTTTCAAAAACAGTCTTACCACGCTTCCTATGGGTGGCGGTAAAGGTGGTTCTGACTTTGACCCCAAAGGTAAGTCAGATAACGAGATTATGAATTTCTGCCAAAGCTTTATGACTGAACTATACCGTCATATCGGCGCAGACGTTGACGTTCCCGCAGGCGACATCGGCGTAGGTGCAAGGGAAGTTGGCTATATGTTTGGTCAGTACAAGAGAATTAGAAACGAATGGGTTGGCGTACTTACCGGTAAAGGTCTCCATTACGGCGGTTCACTTGCAAGAAAGCAAGCAACAGGCTACGGTCTTTGCTACTTTACAAACGAAATGTTGCAAGCTAACTGCACAAGTTTTGAAGGCAAAACCGTTCTTGTTTCAGGTTCTGGCAACGTTGCAATTTACGCTTGTGAAAAGGCGACCGAATACGGTGCAAAAGTAGTTGCAATGTCAGATAGCAATGGCTATATCTATGATAAAGACGGTATCGACCTTGACGCTGTTAAACAAATTAAAGAAGTTGAAAGAAAGAGAATTAAAGAATATCTTTCTTATCGTCCCAACGCAGAATATCATGAAGGTTGCAAGGGCATTTGGACTATTCCTTGTGACATCGCTCTTCCTTGCGCAACCCAAAACGAAATCGATGGCGAAAGCGCAATGACTCTTGTTAAGAACGGCTGTAAGGTTGTTTCAGAAGGTGCAAATATGCCCTCAACCCCCGAAGCAATCGAAGTTTACCTTTCAAACGGACTTCTTTACGGCCCTGCAAAAGCAGCAAACGCAGGTGGCGTTGCAACGTCAGGCTTAGAAATGAGCCAAAACAGTCTCCGTCTTTCTTGGTCGTTTGAAGAAGTTGACCAAAGACTTCACGATATTATGAAGAGCATCTTCAAAGCTTGTGATAACGCAGCAAAAGAATACGGCATGGCCGGCAACTATATGGCAGGTGCAAACATTGCAGGTTTCATAAAAGTTGCAGAGGCTATGAAGTCGCAAGGCAACGTATAATTTTTAAGTGATTATAAACATCGTGTGGCGTTGTTTACTGCCTTGCGAAAAAGACTTCGATGAACGGACGTTCTATCTCACCCTTTTCCGCAGTCGAGCCTAGCCACACTCGTTTCTAACCCCTTATTTAAGTGAATTATAAACATCGCAATACTGCGTTACTGCTTCGGGTTTTGACTTCGATGACCAACAAGGTCAATCTCACCCAAAACCCGTAGCGAGCCTATTGCAACTTGTTTCTAATCTCTTAAATTAAACAATATAAATTGAAAAAGAGCCGTTCGGCTCTTTTTTTGTGTTTTTATTAAATATTACTATATAATCTCGTCATGCTGAACGAAGCGTTAGCGAAGTTGAAGCATCTCTTTTTGTAATTAGCAAAAAACAAATTGAACATTGTGCAATAATTATCTTTTTTAAATTATTTATTTTTTCACTGTAAAACACTTGACATTTTTATAGGGGGGCGATTAAGTATCCAGAGACTAGCGAAATAAATAGCAATAAATAAGCCCAAATATAAGGCATTTTCTTATATTCGGGCTTTTTATATTTTGATATAAATATCGTATT
>JAGASB010000296.1 GCA_017621955.1 Clostridia bacterium
CTTTATGTGCATGGCGATATTGTAGATGATTTTTGCAGAGGTAACCAATATCTCGAGAGTCTTCAAATTATGCATACAGACCGTTTTGGCAGATGGAGCTTTTACGGCAATTCCGCGTTGAAGGAGATTTCTTTCACACAAATAAAAGCGGTGGGAGATTGGGCGTTTGCGTATTGTGACGGTATTGAAAAGATCGAACTGCCTAAAACTGTTGAGCATATCGGCATGAATGCATTCAGATATTGTCATAACCTGTCAGAAATAAAAATTCTTGCAGAAAAATGCGTGTCTTTTGGTGCAAATGCATTCTATTCAACATCAGAGAATAAAACGTTCTTCGTGAAGGCGTCGGTGCGCTTTGAATATGAAAATGCGCCAATTTGGAATGAATATCTAAATAACTTTAATGTGTTAACTTAATTTATAACATAAAAAATCCATCAGTAGTTTGGTGGATTTTTTATGTTAGATGGTTAAAATTTTACAAATAAAAAAACTTTAATAAATTTTAGCAAAGTGTAGCCCACTATACTTCGAAAATCGAAGTGTGGGCTCTGCCGAGGGCGAGTTGCCCGTAAAACAAAGCATTGATAATGCTTTGTAGGGACGAGGTGAGTGAGGGCATTGGTCACGCCCGAACGGTGACCGAGGACGGCGAAAATCCGCACGCCGTCCGAGAAAAATAACGATTAAAAAACAACAAGGAGGAAAACGAAAATATCGTATTTAGTATGCCATATGGAGAAATACCATAAACAAGAAGTTTCGCCCGTTGAAGAAGAAAACGAACGTGACGAAACCTTTGAAGCGGACAATCCGCAAATAGATAGCGAAAGAACGAAAAACAATTATCATATGAACTCTAACGCCTTTGGTGGTTATACTGAGTTCATTAACAAACGGTTAAAAGAATTAGGTCTTAAACCACGAAAAGATGCCGTCGTGATGAACTCTTTTGTGGTAGGCTCAGATAAGACGTTTTTCGACGGCTTACCTAAAATGTTACAGTATAATTTCTTTTCAGATTGCGCCAAGTTCTTTGAAGAGAGATACGGGCAAGAGAATGTAATATCGGCGGTTGTACATTTAGATGAAACCACGCCGCATATGCACTTAAATCTTATCCCTATTACTCCCGACGGTAGATTATGTAGCAAGGACTTATTTGACAAGCCTAAACTTCAACAACTTCAAACGGACTTTTATGAAGCCGTTGGAAAGAAATATGGTTTGCAACGTGGTAAAGAAGGAAGTCAAGCAAAACACCTATCCACCGCCGAATACAAAGCCAAGAAGATTGTAGAAGAGGCGGAAGAAATTAAGCGAAAAAATCAGGTGTATGCGGATGCTTTGGCAGAAGCCAAAAACGGAGAGATACCCAAAAAGCGTGGTAAACTGCAAGAACAAGTTATAGCGTTAACGGTTGCAAACAAAGACTTAACCGAGCGCCTTGACCGTTCTATGCAAGATACTCTTGATATGGTTAATGAAAACAAGAAGATTAAAGCAGAACAGTCAAAAGACGTTAAATACGCCCAAGTCGGTAAATACATAGCAAGCAATGCGCCTAACTTATGTAGAAATATCTTAAACGGTGCAAGTCCTACAAAGGTGTTTTTCTCTGCTGTGGAGGATTTATGTAAACCGAGCGTAACGACTCAAATTCCCCGACTACAACAAATAGGAGCGGAGATTGAAAGAGAACGTGTAAAACACGAGAGAAAAAATAAAAATTATAAATATTAACGGGATATTTTCTTTTCCCTATTCAAAAGAGCTTGACTTGAAGAAAATTATCAAGTAAAATATGTATTAATACGATACAATATTTACGGAGGAGAAGTTCAATGGAAAGAAAAGAAGATACTCCCTTGCGCAAGACA
>JAGASB010000038.1 GCA_017621955.1 Clostridia bacterium
AGAATACTTTTTATAATCAGTATACATTTCATAGTAGTCAAAAAAATCAAATCTTTCCACAACGCCGTGTATAGCACATTTTTCATTTTTATAATTGTTTACATAGCGCACTTCACTTTTTAATGTTTTAGGCTCAGAATATTTTAATTCAACTAAAAAGTATTCTGGTTGGTTAGAAAAATTATAAACAGTATAAACTCTATACTCTTCTATTGTGCCATCTGATAATTCTTGTGCAAATTTTTCTTCCGTACGGTTTACTATATTTTGATAATGCTCTTCTGTACTTAAATTAGTTTTCCAACTTTCTTTATCAACAAAAGACCACAATTCGCACCCCGTTACTAATGGTGCAAGAAATAAAAAAATTGCAATAAGAATACTAAAAAACTTCTTCATAATCCCCCTTTAATGTCTTAAATCGCAATAAAAACACAATCCTGTTGTTGATTTCATAGCATGGTCTTCTAATCTATTATAATCACAATACTTGCATTGTTTTCGGTGCTTTTCAAAAAGTGCGTTTTTCATTTTACTTATTCGGTTTGCTGTTTCTTTCCCAAAAAACTCCGTCAGAGTAGCCTTGGATTTCGGGATTAATTTCCGCTTGCTCTAACCTATATTCCCCCCAAGCGCAGTAAAGTGGGTTTTGTTCTACGTTGATATAGTTTCTTTTTAGTTTTTTAGCAACCACGCCCGTAGTTCCGCTACCTGCAAACGGGTCAAGAACAAGGTCGTTTTCATTTGAACTTGCAAGTATAAGTTTTGCAATAAGTTTTTCAGGCTTTTGCGTTGGGTGAGCGGTATTTTCCGCCATTGACCAATAAGGCACGGCTATGTCGTCCCAAAAGTTTGACGGGCAAGTCATACGGTAATTTCCGTCTTTGGTCTGCTCCCAATCCTTTGGCTTGCCGTCCACTTTATAAGGTGCAATAACTTTCTTTCTTTGCTTAACGGCATCAAGGTTAAAGACGTAATTATCACTTACGGTTGCAAAAAATATGTCTTCCATTGAATTTTTCCAGTTAGATTTAGCACCCCTACCCTTTTCACGTTGCCAAGTTATTCTGTTTCGCAAAACAAAGTGCTTATCCATTATACCGCCTATAACTAACGCACTTTCCCAATCGCAACAAACGTAAAGGCTTGCCGTATCTTTTAGTTTTGGCTTAACCGCTTCAATCCACTGTTCAGTGTAGCGTGCGTATTCTTCATATCCACGCTTTTTAAATGAACTGCCGTGAAAGTTTTTATCAAGGTTATAGGGTGGGTCAACAATTAAAAGGTCGACCGATTTATTCTCAATTTTATCAAGTGCCGTAAACACGTCGCCAAGCACGGTGCAGTTTTTTTCCCCACCGTTTAAGTCTTGCGCCCTAATACAACGCTTAACGTATTTTTCACCCTGCTTAACGTCAAAATCTATGGTTTTGTTTCTTTGTGATTTCATACTATTTGCTGTAAAGCTTTATCCAAGCGTCAATTTTTTCCATTAGGTCGTTGTTGTCTTTGGTCTTTTTCATCATTTCTATCAAGCTATCGGTTGCGTCGTCACGTTCGGATAAAATTTTACGCAGTTTATAAACTGCTTTAAGTTCCTTTTCACTAAGCAAAAGTTCTTCTTTTCTTGTACCCGATTTATAAAGGTCAATAGCTGGGAATATTCTTCTTTCAGAAAGTTCTCTTGAAAGATGAATTTCCATATTGCCCGTACCCTTAAACTCTTCATAAATAACGTCGTCCATACGGCTACCAGTGTCAATTAGCGCAGTTGAAAGTATAGTTAAACTGCCACCTTTTTCAATATTTCGTGCAGCACCAAAAAAGCGCTTTGGTCCTTGCATTGCAACGGGGTCTAGTCCACCCGACAAGGTTTTACCCGAACTTTCTATAACGCTATTATACGCCCTAGTAAGTCTTGTTATTGAATCCATTAAGATAACTACGTCTTGACCGACTTCTACAAGCCTTTTTGCCCTGTTTATAACAAGTTCCGCCGCCCTTATATGATGTTCGGGCGCTTCATCAAAAGTAGAGAATACCACTTCGCCTTTAATAGTGCGTTTAATATCGGTTACTTCTTCGGGGCGTTCGTCAATAAGTAATACTATAAGTTTTACGTCCTTATTATTTTGTTCAATCGACTGTGCTATCATTTTAAGAAGCGTAGTTTTGCCCGTTTTTGGCGGTGCAACTATTAAGCCCCTTTGCCCTTTACCGATAGGCGAAAAAAGGTCGATAATTCGCCTTGCTATACCGTTTTCAGTATCAGCAGTTTCTATCTTTAATTTTTCGGTAGGATAATAGGGAACAAGGTCATCAAACTTTGCTCTTTTTAGGAACACCTTGGGGTCAAGGTCGTTTATCGATAAAACTTCTTTTAATGCGGCGGCACTGTCACCCGACTTTGCAGGGGTCGCAAGAGCTTTAACTTTATCGCCACGGCGTAAATTGTATTTTTTAATGTTTACTGCCGAAACGTAAACGTCATCTCGTGAATTTTCATAGTTATTAGTTCTTAAAAATCCATAGCTTGACGAAGACTGTTCTAAAATGCCCTCAACAGTATATTCGTTGCTTTGTTCGGCTTCAACTTCTTCGCTTGCACTATCTTTAAAATAACTCACGTTTGAACCGCTTATATCGTCGTAAGGCGTATCTAAGCGCATAAAAAATCTAGATACGTCAACGTCCATTTTAGTGGGCGCACCAACTTTTGTCGGCGGAACGGGTGCGATAGCACCGCTCTGTATAGCAAGTATATCCCTTATAAGCGCATCTTTCTTTTTGCCTGCCGGTGCTTTAACACCTATTTGACGACCGAGTTCACGAACCACGCTTAAATGCAGTTCTTCTAAC
>JAGASB010000297.1 GCA_017621955.1 Clostridia bacterium
CTAGCCACACTTGTTTCTAAATACTTAAAATATCACTTGGGTAGGGTCAATCTCACCCAAAACCCATAGCGAGCCTACTGCAACTCGTTTATAACCCCTTAAAATATCACTTATACATCGAGACTTGTCTTGCTCGTTTCTAATCCCTTAAAACGTTGCTTAGTTTGGGTCAAGCGTCACGCTTGGTTCTAAATACTTAAAGCATTATTATTTTGCATAAACAATTTAATTAAGTGTATTGATTTTGCTTGCTATTTTGTTATATAATTAACTTAGATTATTTGTTAGGTGTATTTATGCGAATTAAAAAAATAAATGAAAATATAGAGCGTGGAACGTTTTTGATTGAATCGGATACAAAAGTTACTATCGGTAAAAACGTTACCGTTACCGCAATTCACGACGTGGATAGTTTTTACACTGATGATTCGGTATTTTGGGATACCTGTGGCAATGAACTTGGCAGAGCGCTGTTTTTTGCTAACGGTAAGCAAAATATTGAATTTATAGGTGAAGAAGGCAACCTTATCGACGGCAGAGGCGGTTTATGGTTTGAGGGCGATGAAAAGAGTCATAATAGACCAAGCCTTATCAGATTTGTGAATTGCAAAAACGTTACGCTTAAAAACTTAAACTTAATAGACTCACCGTGCTGGTGCATACATATCCAAAATTGTGAAAACGTGTTGATTGACGGCTTGACCATAAAAAGTTATTGCAATCACAATAACGACGGCATAGATATCGACGGCTGTACTAACGTTATCGTTCAAAACTGCCGTGTTGAAAACGGAGACGATGCCATTGTTGTAAAGGCAACCAAGAATATTCCATCAAAAAACATTTTAATCAAAAACTGTACGGTAAACACTTTGGGTGCAGGGTTTAAAATTGGCACCGAAACGGTTGGGGACATAAGCGACGTTAAGTATATCGACAACGTGATTGAAGAATCGGTCGGCGGAAGTATTAAAATTATGTCGGCAGACGGCTCTAATATTAACGGAGTGCTTGTAAAGAACGTAAATATTATTCACGGAACAGGACCGCTCTTTATAGCCAACGGATACAGAATGAGAAAGTATTTTGACGGACATACAAGAGAGATTGCAGGGTCAATTAAAAACGTTACCGTGCAAAACGTAACGGCAAACGTGTACTGCAATGAAGAAAATCCGTATGCAAAAGTCGCTCGTGGAGTATTACTTGTAACGGGAACGCCAAAAACCTTTATAGAAAACCTTGAAATAAGTGACTGTTCGTTCAATATGCCAGGTGGTATTACCGATAAAAACGGCGAATATGAAGTAAAAGAATTAACCGATGGATATCCTGAATTTTACTTTTTAGGAACGACACCCTCTTACGGCGCTTATATAAGACACGCTCAAAACGTTAAGATTAAAAACGTAAAATTTAATCTTGCAAAACCTGACGTTCGTGATAAAATAATTACAAACGACGTAAAGAACGTAACAATAGAATAAGCTAGATAAAAAAGCCCCCTTGCGGTAAACTGTAATAGACATAGGGATTTTAAGCAATAACAAAAGTGTAGCCCACTATACTTCGCAAAAA
>JAGASB010000298.1 GCA_017621955.1 Clostridia bacterium
ATTTCTTCCGAATATGCTTTATTAGCGTGTCGGTTTGCCATTTTTCTAAGTCTGCGATTGTTTTTCCGTCTGTTCCGTGCGTTTTACTGCCCTTATTTTTCTTAATATTCCTATATGCAAGTTTAATATTTTCTTCACTTGTGATTATAGGCATTAAGTCAGAGAATTTCCAACCGCCTTTGCTTTTCTTATATAATTCATCTAAAACATCTTGAATATCATAATACTCGGCATTTCTTAGTTTGCTTTTCTTCTTTGGTTTCATTTGTCAAAGTCAGTTACTCTCCTTTTCTTTGGATTTCGCTTTTCTTAGTCATACTCGAACCTTTGAGATTAAATATTTGTTTTTATTTTAATATGAATGACTAACGGCTTTCTCTCCGCAGGTTATTATCCCTGTTTCATAGATACTCCACCGTCGCTCTCAGTTAAATAAACACAAGTTAGTCATTTTTTTGATTTTCCTTGTGAACGCTTCTACGCCTGCAACAGCTCCACGTTTCAACCTTCCCACGTTCCGATATTTCTATCTTTACATATATCCTTAGGTTTATCCTTTAGTCCTGTGTGCTTGATAGCTCCTGTAAAGCTATAAGGTCTTTCATAACCTGTATTTTTACTTAACCTCACACACACCCGTTTTCACGGGCAACGGCATTTCTACCGTTTAGCTCTATAGACCCGTACATTCGGATATTCGTCAGTTGCTTTGTAGCAACATTCTAACCATAGATATTTTATAGACCCCCGACATATCATTTACGTTACTTGCCTCCAAGCAATTTTCCACAGCTTTGTTTCCAAACTGTTTGGGTAAATTTCTGCCGTCCTTAACGAACTTTATACAGATTTTCGGTTGCACAATTTTCTGCATATCGTGGTTTTAGGTTAGCGTTTCAGGGCGTTACCCCATCATTCCACTATTTGAAATATCAGTTCTATAAACGTTAATATAAAGTCCTTTTTCTTTATATTTTAGATTACGTTTACGCCTATGCTTTTCACATAGGAACGTGTCGTACAAAGGTGTGCCTCGTCGCAAACAATCATTGTGCGAAGATTTTTACCATTTTTATTAAGTTCTCTTGCATTGATAACTTCTTGTTCAATAAACCTAAAAACGAGAAGCATTTGTGCATTAGCGACGGTATTATTCTTATTTGCAAAGAGCGATTGAAAGTTAAAGTCGATAAGGTCTGCATCCACTTCCAATGTAGACGGTGCGTTCCAAATATCTGAATAACGCCCTTTCACAAACTTTTGCAAATAAAGTTCTGCTGTTCGCATATCTCTAAGCGTAAGCGCATCCATTGTATCCTTGTCTTTTAGCATAAGTGTTTCGTACATATCGCTAAAAGTCGGGAACTGTTCAGGGGTAAAATCGGTACAGTCCGTTGCTTCCGTAATACCCTTTCTTTCATACGTTTCTACTGCCAAATTGTTGATAAGCTCAATAACGTCCGAAGAAGCACCAACAAACACTATCTTAAAGAAAGATTCGAGCATTTTAAGATGCGTATTGAACGTTACAACGGGGTCTGCCGTATTCCCATCTTCGGTCAAAACCTTGTAGATATGGAAAGGGTTAATTCTTCCCTCTTTTGCATTACCTACGTCGATAATGTTGCCTGAGAGATTTCGTGTTACGTTCAAATACTCGGCTTCGGGGTCAAGCACGATAATTCTTGTATCATTAGCCCACTCGTTAAGAATAAGGTTTTTCAAGAAATATGATTTACCTGAACCTGACTTACCAATAACAAAACCATTAGAGTTTTGATAAAGATTTCCACGTTTCCAAAGGTTAAAGATAAATGGATAATGATTACTCTTGTTTTCTCCAAGCATATAACCGCCCTTATCCATTACAAACGTTCTTACAAACGGGAAAACCGCCGCCAACGACGAACTGTTGATACCACGTTCATAGTTGCTAAGTGTTGACGTGGGTGAAATATTTGCACTCTTAAAGGCTTCTACCTGCATACCGTAAAGCATAGACGGCTTGAAATTTCCCGTTAGCATAGAACGACGGACTTTCTTTTTATAGTTCGCATCGTCCAAATAGTTATATGCAGTTACCGTAAGTGTTACATCCAAGAGCGATTCGTTCTCAGTTTGGAGACTATCCAAAAGAGCGTGCATTGTTTCTCTATGCGTTTCGGCGCTATTTGCTTCGCTTGCCTTTTCAGACAAGATTTGCTTTGTTTCCATTTCACCAATAACCTTATCAATGCGTTTTATTGCTTTGTATTTATCTACGGGTTTAATGTGCATAACCACCTTTGTATTAGGTATATTGAAAAGGTCTGCACCCCAAGCATTTTTAACCCTTAACGGATAATCTGCAATAGATAAAACCGCCGCCTCCGTACCATCAATCGTATAACGGTTTGACTTGAACTCGACTTCATTAGGCTTTACCCAATCAAGCAAGTTCTCGTCCTTAATACTCTTTACTTCTCTTTCATCAAAATTACGAGAAAAACTGTACTTTAAGAAAATTGCCGTTTCTCTACGACCTAAGATTTTTGTTTCAATACCGCATTTATTGATTTCTGTTGCGATATTTACTGTGTTGTTTTCAAGGTCGATTTCATTTCTTCCGTACACTACTACGTAATAATCTGAAATGTACTGTTTACGGATATTATTTAGTTTGTCAATTCTATCAATTCTTTCTTGCAATAGATTAGTTTTAATCTTCTTAATCTCTTCCGAATCAAAACCCTCTTTTACTGCCGAAAGTCTTTCAAACACTTCTCCCGAAAACGAGTCAAGGTTTACAGGTCGGTCAATCTTTACAATGTCTGCCATTTGCGTACCGTCAAGAAACTTAAAAGCATTTGCAAGATAATTGATGTCGATATTTTGTTGAACTATGTCCTCAATACCGAAGTTCTTTTGACCTACCTTAATCACACGACCATAGTAGCCGTTATTATATTCAAGTAAGCCGTTTTCCTTTATATCTTTTAAGGATACAAGCGTATCAATACGCTCTTTTTCCTTTGCGGCATCTTTTGTGTATTTCTTCTTAGATATTAGGAACTTAATGTTCTC
>JAGASB010000299.1 GCA_017621955.1 Clostridia bacterium
ATATAAATTAAGGAGGCATAGTATATGAACGCTGAAAAATTTACACAAAAATCAATTGAAGCGTTAAGTTCCGCAACTGAATTGGCAAAGGAAAACGGAAATCAACAAATTACTTCGCTTCACCTTATGCAAGCCCTTTTAACGGACGAAGAAGGCGTATGCGCAAGAGTAATTGAGAAAATGGGCGTTAATGTCAAGAAAACGATAGAAGATACCGAATTAGCAATTGATAAACTTGTAAAAGTACAAGGGAAGGGTGGAGAATACGTTTCTCAAGACTTATCAGAAGTATTAAATTTTGCTGAAAAAAAGGCAGAAGAAATGAAAGATGAGTTTGTATCGGTTGAACATTTGCTTTATGGTATTATCGAGAAACCATCAAAAGAAGTTTCTACTATTTTAAAAGATAATGGAATAACAAAGGAGAATTTTTTATCTGCACTTATGCAAATAAGAGGCAATACAAGAGTTACAAGCGATAACCCTGAATCAACTTATGATGTTTTGAATAAATACGGTGTGGATCTCGTTGAAAGGGCAAGACAACGTAAAATAGACCCTGTTATTGGTAGAGATGATGAGATAAGAAATGTAGTAAGAATCCTTTCTCGTAAAACAAAAAATAATCCCGTATTAATTGGTGAAGCGGGTGTTGGTAAAACGGCGATTGCTGAAGGTTTGGCAATACGTATTATGAAAGGTGATGTTCCTGACAGTTTAAAAAATCGTAAATTATTCTCCCTTGATATAGGAGCTTTGATTGCAGGAGCTAAATATAGAGGAGAGTTTGAAGAAAGATTAAAAGCTGTTTTATCTGAAGTAAAAAAATCAGAAGGGAATATTATTCTTTTCATTGACGAATTACACACAATAGTCGGCGCAGGCAAAACCGATGGAGCAATGGACGCGGGCAATCTATTGAAACCTATGCTTGCAAGAGGAGAATTGCATTGTGTAGGCGCAACAACATTGGATGAATATCGAAAGTATATTGAAAAAGACCCTGCATTAGAACGTCGTTTTCAACCGGTAATGGTTAATGAGCCAACTGTTGAAGATACTATTTCTATTCTTCGTGGGCTTAAAGAACGTTATGAGGTATATCACGGTGTAAAAATTCAAGATAATGCTATCATTGCAGCAGCCACTCTTTCAAATCGTTATATAAGCGATAGATTCTTGCCGGATAAAGCCATTGACCTTATTGATGAAGCTTGTGCAATGATTAAAACGGAAATAGATAGTATGCCGGCAGAAATGGATGACGTTGCTCGTAAAATTATGCAACTTGAAATTGAAGAAGCGGCACTTAAAAAGGAAACTGACGCATTATCTCAAAATCGCTTAAAAGCATTACAAGACGAGCTTTCTTTACTGCGTAAAACCTATGACGAAATGAAAGAAAAGTTGAATAACGAAAAGGCTTCTATTTCAAAAGTTCAAACACTTCGTGAAGAAATTCAAAAGGTAAATAGTGATATAGAACACGCAGAAAGAGCGTATAACTTGAATTTGCTTGCCGAACTAAAGTATGGTAAGCTTCCTGAATTAAAGAAACAGTTAGAAGAGGCAGAAAAGGAATCTGCTAGTGTAAAATCTACGACAATGCTTCACGATAAAGTTACAGAAGAAGAGATTTCAAAAATCGTATCTAAATGGACGGGGATACCTGTATCTAAATTGGTAGAAAGCGAACAGAGTAAGTTGCTTAATTTAGAAGATATTTTACACGAAAGAGTGATTGGTCAAGATGAGGCAGTTAAAAAGGTAAGTGAAGCAATTATACGTTCAAGAGCAGGAATACAAGACCCAAATCGCCCTATTGGTTCGTTTATGTTCCTAGGACCGACAGGTGTTGGTAAAACTGAACTTGCTAAAACGCTAGCTAAAACTTTATTTGACGATGAAAAAAATATTGTTAGAATTGATATGACTGAATATATGGAAAAATTTAGCGTTTCACGTTTGATTGGTGCGCCACCGGGATATGTAGGATATGAGGAAGGTGGACAGCTAACGGAAGCCGTTAGACGGAAACCATATTCAGTTGTTCTTTTTGATGAGATTGAAAAAGCGCATCCTGACGTTTTCAATATTCTTCTTCAAGTTTTAGACGATGGACGTGTTACAGATTCTCAAGGAAGAACGGTGGATTTTAAAAATACAATAATAATATTGACATCAAATCTTGGCTCGCCGTATATTTTGGAGGGTATAAATGAACAAACCGGAGAGATTACGGATGAGGCTAAAAGTGAAGTAAACAAACTATTGAAAACACAATTCCGTCCCGAATTTTTGAATCGTCTTGATGAAATTGTATTTTACAAACCACTTACACAGTCGGAAACAAAGAGTATAGTAGGGTTGTTATTGAAAGGCTTAAAGTCAAGATTGGAAGAAAAAGAACTTCATCTTGAAATAAGTGAAAAGGCAATTGATTATATAGTTTCTGCGGGATATGACCCTGTGTTTGGCGCTCGTCCACTTAAAAGATTTATTCAATCTAACGTAGAAACGCTAATTGCAAAAAAAATAGTAGCGGGAAGTTTGAAACCAAACGATGTGCTATTACTTGATGTTGAAGATGGGCAACTTGCAGTCAATATAAAAAATTAAGACATAAACGGCAGTGAATAAATTTACTGCCGTTTATATTTAAAAACTTTTTTGAATATGGAACGTCTAAACGCTTGATATTTTTATTGGATAGAGTTATAATAATAACAACAAAAGTTGAGTAGCCTTGATGCGTAAAGTGCCATCGAACGGGACGTTGTCGATGGACGAAAGAAATCGAAATTTTTAACGAGTTTCTGCGGTATCTAGGCGCGTCCGCTTCGAATATGGAATAGGTATAGCGCGCGTAAATATTTATTCCACACACCTGCGGACCTCTTTTTTGCAAGGAGGTTTTTTTTATGCAAGAATCAATGAAACAAAAAAAGGGTGTAAGCCCGATTAAACGGTTACTCTTTTCTGCAACACTAGCGGAAAAGAACGCAAGTCACAAAATAGCATACATAGCAGTTATGACAGCCATTGTGGTGGTAGCGAATATGTTTTTTGAGTTTAAGTTTGCTGATACTCAGTTTTCCCTAACAATTGTCGTGTCGGCGATATGTGGACTGATAATTGGTCCATTATTCGGCTTTGCTGCTTGTTTTTTGGGTGACTTGGTAGGATATTTGTATCATTCTGCGGGATTTCCCTATATGCCTTGGATTGGTATTGCTATGGGTATGGTCGCACTTATTACAGGTTTTGTTATTAATGGCATTAAAATCAAGTATAATTGGGGTATTTACGCTAAAATAGCGATAGTATCTATTCTTACTTTCTTGATTTCGACTGTTGGTATAAATACAACCGCTTTTTGGCTTCTTTATGCAAAAGGCGTACCATATTTTACATATTTAGCATCTCGTTTGTTTATTCAAGGTCAGATTTGGAACAGTTTGGTAAATTATGCGCTACTATTTGTCATTGTTCCGATTATTTTGCGAATCAAAGCATTAAATTTGCGAATTGACTAAAAGTTAAAAACAAATCAATTAAAAACTCCCTGTGTTGATTACACAAGGAGTTTTTTATGTTATTCATCTTCTTTAAGATAATAATACATACAAGGTCGTCCACCCGTTTCGTAATTAAGTTCTCCAATGACCGTACCGTTTTCTTCCAAATAACTCATATATCTTCTAACTGTAACGGCTGTTAAGCCTGTTTGCTCGGAGATAAAGTCACTTGTAATTTCTTTACTGCGATTATTCTTTAAGCACGATAAGATAGCTTGTAACGTTTTGTCTTGTATTCCTTTTGGGAAAACTTCTTGTGATGTTTTTTTCGTTTTATCTATAATAAAGTCAATGTTTGATTGGTTGAGAGTATCAAAATCTTGAAGAAGTTTTTTCTGCGAGATAAACTTATCTAAAGCTATTTTGAATCGGTCAAAGGTAAAAGGTTTAACCAAATAGTCAACAATTCCAAGATGCAAAGCTTCTTCAAGCGATTCTCTATCGTTAGCTGCTGTTACTATTATTACGTCAACAGATTTATGTTCTTTGCGAAGTTCTCGTAAAGTTTCAAATCCGTTCATTCGTGGCATAAAAACATCTAAAATAATAAGGTCAACAGGATTTTCTTGAATATAGGATAACGCAAGTTCTCCGTCTTTACATTTTCCTACGACCTTGAAGTCTTTATGCCTATTAACGTATTGTTCGTTTATCATTGCGACCATAGGGTCATCTTCAACTATTAAAACATTATACATAAATTATCCTTCCTTTGTTGGCTTTGAAAAATACACAAAGAATGAACTGCCAACGTTTTCTTGTGATTCAACATTTATTTGTCCGCCAAGATTTTCAACCATTGTTTTAACTTGATATAATCCCGTTCCACGATTTGTGCCTTTGGTTGAGAAACCGTTTTCAAATATATGAATTTTG
>JAGASB010000039.1 GCA_017621955.1 Clostridia bacterium
GAAAAACTTAAAAAAGAAAAAAATGCCGTAATATTAGCGCATTACTATACTGATGACGACGTTCAGTCTGTGGCTGACTACGTTGGCGACTCTTTTTTGCTTGCAAAAATAGCGAAGGACACCCCGAATAATACTATTGTTTTTTGTGGTGTTAAATTTATGGGTGAAAGTGCTAAGGTGCTTAATCCCGATAAAACTGTATTAATGCCTGATATTACTGCTGATTGTCCTATGGCTCACATGGTTAAACAAGGTGAGATTGAAAGGCTTCGTGCGAAGTACGAAGATTTAGCAGTTGTTTGCTATATTAATTCTTCTATTGAGTTAAAGATTAAAAGCGACGTTTGCGTTACTTCATCTAATGCAGTTAAAATTGTAAAAGCGTTACCCAATAAAAACATCTTTTTTATTCCTGATGAAAACTTGGGGCGTTACGTTGCTGAAAAAGTTCCTGAAAAAAACGTTATATTAAACGATGGTTATTGTCCTAAACATAAGGAAATTACGGCAGAACAAGTGTTAATTGAAAAACAAAAGCATCCTAATGCACTTGTTCTTGCACACCCCGAATGTATTAAAGAAGTGCTTGATTTAGCTGATTATATTGGCAGTACGCAAGGCATAATTGCTTACGCAAAAAATAGCGATAAAAAAGAATTTATTATATGTACTGAACGCGGTGTGCTTTATCAGCTTAAAAATGATAGCCCTAATAAGTTGTTCTATTTTACCGAACCGTGTCCTATTTGCCACGATATGAAATTTAATACGCTTGAAAAGATAGTTGAAGTTTTATCAACGGGGAAAAATGAGGTTTTAGTTAGAGATGCCGACCGTGAAAAAGCGTTGATTCCCTTAAACAAAATGTTAGAACTTGGAAAATAATATTACATACTGAATGATGAAAACGGAAATTGTTATTGTTGGTTGTGGCGCTGCTGGATTATATTGTGCGCTTAATTTGCCAAAAGAAAAGAAGATTACAATAGTTACCAAAGACGTTGCCCCAAATAGCGACTCTTTTCTTGCGCAAGGCGGTATTTGTGTCTTAAAAGATGAGTTGGATTACGATTCCTTTTTTGAAGACACAATGAGAGCCGGTCATTATGAAAATAATCGTGATTCTGTTGATATAATGATACGTTCTTCTAAAAGCGTTATTAACGATTTGGTAGAATATGGCGTTAGATTTGAAAAAAACGGCGACGAATTTGTTTATACAAAGGAAGGTGCTCACTCAACGCCACGAATTCTTTTCCACGAAGATGAGACGGGTAAGGAAATTACTTCGCACCTTCTTGAAGCGGTAAGAAAATTAGATAACGTTACTTTGATAGAGAACTATACGATGGTTGATATTCTTTGCAATAATAACGTTTGTTGCGGTATAATCGGACACGATGCAAAGGGTGAATATTCAATTATTGAAGCTGACTATACAGTGTTTGCTACGGGTGGAATAGGGGGACTTTTTGAACACTCTACAAATTATCCGCACTTAACCGGTGATGCAATAGCTATCTCATTAAAACACGGAATAAAATTGCAAAATATTGACTATATACAAATTCATCCCACTACTTTTTACGATAAAGAAAGTGGTAGAGAGTTTTTAATTTCCGAATCGGTTCGTGGTGAGGGGGCAATACTTCTTAACTGGAAAGGTGAAAGGTTTGTCAACGAACTTCTTCCAAGGGACGTGGTTACGGAAGCGATTTTTAATGAAATGCAAAAAGAGAACAAACCTCACGTTTGGCTATCATTAAAGGCAATTCCTGAGCAAGAAATAAAATCACATTTTCCAAATATTTATCAGCATTGCCTTGATGCTGGGTATGACGTTACAAAAGAAAGTATCCCTGTCGTTCCCTCTCAACACTATTTTATGGGTGGAATAGACGTTGACGGAAATAGTCACACTTCTATGTCACGACTATATGCAATAGGCGAAACTGCGTGCAATGGTGTTCACGGGAAAAACAGGCTAGCAAGCAATTCTTTGCTTGAAAGTTTAGTTTTTGCACAGCGTGCGGCAAGGCATATAATGAGTGATTATAGTAAGGTTGATGAGATAAATGACTTCAAACTTGATGAGTCTGAATATTTAAATTATCAAGAAAGATACAAAGATATGGTATTAACAGCAATAGAAAAGGAGAGAAACAACCGTGGATAACGTAACGATGCAGCTTGTTGCTGATGAACTTATTAAAAGTGCATTAAAAGAAGATATTACAAGCGAAGATATCACTACTAATTCAGTGATGAAAGATTTTTGTTTGGGTGAAGTTGATTTGATTTGTAAGCAAGACGGTGTAGTAGCCGGTCTAGATGTTTTTGCAAGAGTGTTTAAGCTTTTAGATGTAAATACTGAAATTAAATTTACTTGCAAAGATGGTGATGAAATTAAAAAAGGCGATAAAATCGGTTATGTTCGTGGTGATATAAGGGTGTTATTGTCTGGTGAACGTACTGCATTAAATTATCTTCAAAGAATGAGTGGTATTGCTACTTATACACGTTCAATAGTAAAACTTTTAGACGGAAGTAAAACGAAACTTCTCGATACAAGAAAGACAACACCAAATATGCGTGTTTTTGAAAAATATGCAGTAAAGGTTGGTGGTGGGTGTAACCATAGATATAATTTAAGCGATGGTATTCTATTAAAAGATAATCATATCGGTGCTGCTGGCAGTGTTAAAAACGCTGTTAAAATGGCAAAAGAATATGCACCGTTCGTAAGAAAAATTGAAGTTGAAGTGGAAAATCTTGAAATGCTTAAAGAAGCGTTAGATGCTGGTGCTGATATAATAATGCTTGACAATATGAGCGTTGAAGATATGAAAACAGCTGTAAAGATGACGGCAGGTAAAGCTGTAACTGAATGTAGCGGAAACGTTACTAAAGAAAACATTGCAAGACTAGTTGATATCGGTGTTGACTTTATTTCAAGTGGTGCATTGACGCACTCTGCGCCAATTCTTGATTTGTCGCTTAAAAATCTTCGTGCAATTTAATAATTATATTATAAAAAAAAACAAGTCCAACAACTGTTGGACTTGTTTTTTTTGTTTTATTAAATTTCAATTTTTGGTATTCCTGCTCTGCCTTTTTTCAAGTCTTCTTCGGACGGAACGTAGTTTGACATTTGACCGTCGTGGAATTTTTGGTAAGCATACATATCGAAATAACCGGTTCCTGTTAAGCCGAACAGGATTGTTTTTTCTTCACCGGTTTGTTTACATTTAAGCGCTTCATCAATGGCAACACGAATTGCGTGAGAAGATTCGGGGGCAGGTAATATGCCTTCAACTCTTGCAAACTGTTCTGCCGCTTCAAAAACTTCTGTTTGATTAACCGAACGTGCTTCCATAAGACCCTGGTCGTATAATTCAGAAAGAGAAGGTGTCATTCCGTGATAACGCAAACCACCAGCGTGGCTTGCAGCAGGAATAAATCCCGAACCTAAGGTATACATTTTTGAAAGGGGACAAACCCTACCTGTGTCACAATAATCGTATGCGTATACACCTCTTGTTAATGACGGGCAAGAAGCAGGTTCAACGGCAATAAATTGATAATCTTCTTTACCTTGTAATTTTTCTGCCATAAACGGAGAAATTAAACCGCCAAGGTTAGAACCGCCACCAGCACAACCGATTATCATATCCGGTTTAATGCCGTATTTATCCATTGCGGTTTTAGTCTCTAAGCCGATTATTGATTGATGTAAAAGTACTTGGTTTAATACGCTACCTAAAACGTAACGATAACCGTCCATTGAACTTGCGGCTTCAACAGCTTCACTTATAGCACAACCTAAACTTCCCGTTGTACCTGGGAATTCTTCTAAAATTTGCCTACCAACTTTTGTTGTTGTAGACGGGGACGGGGTAACGTTAGCCCCGTAAGTGCGCATAACTTCACGTCTAAACGGTTTTTGTTCGTAAGAACACTTAACCATAAATACTTTACAGTCAAGTCCAAAATAAGAGCACGCCATAGATAAAGCAGTTCCCCACTGCCCAGCTCCTGTTTCTGTCGTTACGCCTTTTAATCCTTGTTTTTTTGCGTAATATGCTTGTGCAATGGCTGAATTTAACTTGTGTGAACCCGAAGTATTGTTTCCTTCAAATTTATAGTAAATTTTAGCAGGTGTATCAAGAGCCTTTTCTAAACAATACGCTCTAACAAGTGGGGCAGGGCGATACATTTTATAAAAGTTGCGAATTTCTTCGGGAATTTCTATATAAGGGGTGGTATCGTCAAGTTCTTGCTTAACAAGTTCATTGCAAAAAACCTTAGAAAGTTCTTCTTCTGTCATAGGTTTAAGTGTAGATGGATTAAGTAGGGGTGCAGGTTTTTTATCCATAAATGCACGCACGTTAATCCAAGCTTTTGGTAATTCTTTTTCTTCTAAATATATTTTATATGGTATTTCGTTTTTCATAATAAACTCCTTTACATTGCTTAGTTGTTAAAATCTTTTAACGTGCGCCATCGAAAAATCATAGATTGATTTAATTTCATAAAAACTCCTAAAAAAATCCCGAAACACTAAAAATGTGCTTCGGGACGATATTTCTACCGTGGTGCCACCCAAATTGACTAAAAGTCCACTCTCTTGTATACACTTTATATACATCGCATTTTTACGGGTGCGAAACCCGTCGATTGCTACTTGCAAATTTGCTTTCGTTCGCCCTCAGAAGCCCATTCATTTATGTCTTTTTTACCGTATTTCCACCACCAACAGCTCTCTATAAAAAAACAACTTAAACTACTATTCTTCATCATCGGTTTGTTATTTTTTATTATTATACCATTTGAATTTAATATTGTCAACCATTTTATGTTCTGATAATTTTATATTTTTTGCCTTAAAAAAATCGCTAAGTTAATTTTATTGATGACTGCGTTATAATGTTCTATTAAATTTTATCTTATTCTGTTTTGTTGAGTTGTTTAGATTTTCTTTTATTTTTTGTCCTGTAATATGTTTGAATACTTTTAAAGCCTGCATCAAATTTTAGTGAAGTTATATTTTCTTTTTTTCCATTTTTTATTGCTGTTTCAATATAATATATTGGATGTTTTAGAAGTAAATGCTGTGGCATTGAAAAAAGATAATGAAACAGTTGTTTTAATAACCTTAGATTCGGAAGCTTGTTCAACTGAATATTATGATTTAGCAAGAGAAGCAGTAGCAAAGTTTACAGGGATAAAGAAAGAAGCAGTATTTTTGCACTCAAAACATACTCACGTTGCCCCTTGCTATGGTGAAGAAGATGAGTTTACAAACAATATAGACAGAGAACATTATTCTTATGTTATGAAAAAAATTGTAGACGCTGCAACTTTTGCAATAGCAGATTTAAAACCATCAAGAATGGGTTTTGCTGTATCTAAAGCAGAAAGAATTGGTTTTAACCGACGTTATCTAATGAAAGATGGTTCAACCGCCACTAACCCTGGCGTGAATAATCCAAATATTGTTAAATCTATCGGCCTTTTAGATGAAAGAGTAAACGTTATTCGCTTTGAAAGAGAATGTGGCGACAATATCGTTGTCGCAAACTATGGTAACCACCCTGACGTAATCGGAGGGGATTTAGTTTCTGCAGACTGGCCAGGGTTAACAAGAAGAATATTTGAAAAAGCGATAGATAATACAAAGTGTATATTCTTTAATGGTGCACAAGGCGATATAAACCATATTAATGTAAAACCTGTTGGTGGCGACCTCAATGGGATGTTTAATGATTTTGATGATGTTGCACGTGGTTATGCGCATGCACGTCATATCGGTAATGTTGTGGCAGGTGCGATAATGTCTGTGTATGAGAAAGTAGAATTCACTTCGTGTGAAGAAATAAAAGCTGTAGAAAAAATTATTTCCGTTGCATCAAATATGCCAAAACAAGAAGATATGGAACAAGCAAGATATATTGACAAAATTCATAAAGAAGGAAGAGATGCAAAGTTACCATATAAAGGAATGATTCTAACTACGGTAGTTGCAGAAGCAGGAAGAATGGTTAAACTAGAACATGGACCCGAAAAATTTCCTTAAAATTTGTCAGGTATTAAAATAGGAAAGATTGCTTTTCTGGGTATTTCTGGGGAACCGTTTACTGGTATAGGGTTAGAAATAAAAAAAGCAAAAGAATGGCAAGTGGTTTGTCATACTTGCTTAACTAATGGTAGTCGTGGCTATTTTCCAATGAAAGATTCTTATGATGAAGGTGGATATGAGGCAAGGTCTTCAAACTATAAGGCAGGTGTGGCAGAAAAAATTGCTAAAGAAGCAATTAAACTACTTGAATCATTAGTATAATAATTAATCTTATGATTTCAAGGGTGTGCAAGTCTAAGGATTTGTACACCCTTTTATTGTATAGTAAACCACCC
>JAGASB010000300.1 GCA_017621955.1 Clostridia bacterium
ACCAAGTCAAGTACGAGTAAATCTATCATTTCACTTACTATCAAACGTGCTTGCTTTGCATCATACTGGCAATGTAAAACTTGCCCTGAACTAAGACTATTTGTGCTTGGTTTATATGCCATAATATCTGACATTAAACACGGTTCCCAACCCCAAGCGTGGTCTATTAAAAGTTCTGCGTTAATACCAAACAACTTATAAAGCAAATCTTCATTGTGCCAATCGGTAGATTTCCCAAGAGAACATCTTGCAATATCTCCCATTGTGTATAAACCGTGCGCTTCGAGTTTTTCCGTATAACCACGTCCAACTCTCCAAAAGTCCGTCAACGGTCTATGATTCCACAATTTCTCTCTATATGACATTTCATCAAGCTCGGCAATACGTACACCGTCTTTGTCTGCTTTTACGTGCTTTGCAACTATGTCCATTGCGACCTTACAAAGATAAAGATTTGTTCCGATACCTGCCGTTGCGGTAATTCCCGTTTCTTTCAAAACGTCTTTAATTACTGTACGTACTAAGTTATGCGCCGTTGTCTTTCTTGCCTTGATATAGTCAGTTGCATCAATAAATACCTCGTCTATTGAGTAGTCGTGTATATCTTCGGGCGCAAAATATTTCAGATAAATACCGTAAATCTTATTGCTATATTTGGAATACAAAGCCATTCTCGGTGGCGCTGTAATATAGTCAATAGCTAACGAAGGGTTTGCCTTTAACTCTAAATCGTTCCAAGACGAACCCTCCAACTTTCGATTGGGCGCTTTCCATCTGCGCTCATTATTTGCTTTTTTAACTTGCTGAATTGCCTCAAACAATCTTGCTCTACCTGAAATTCCGTGTGCTTTCAGCGACGGGGAAACGGCGAGACAAATTGTTTTCTGCGTTCTGCTCTCATCTGCAACGAGAAGATTAGTCGTCAACGGGTCTAAACCACGTTCTACACATTCGACGGAAGCGTAAAAGGACTTTAAGTCTATTGCAAAATATATTCTTTGCTTGTCCATACACACCTCCGATAGAAATTAGTTCTCTTCCCTTATAAATTTAACTTCCATAATATCGTTTAACTCACAATCTAATACTTTGCATATTTTTAGAAGCGCATCCAAATGTACCGATTCACCTCTTCCAAGTTTTGCAATTAACTCGTGTGTTAAACCTGCTTTCATTTTAAGGTCTTGTTTACGCATCTTTCTTTCAAGCAAGATTTTCCAAAGACCGTCATAATTGATTATAACTCCACCTATCATACCGAACCATCCTTTTTTTCTTGTTGTTCTTTCAATGCCTTATACCCTTCGATTATCAACTGCACCTTTGTTATATTGTTTTCTTTTAAGAAGCCGTTAATCTCTTCAAAAGTAGCTCTTGGTATCATAGTTTGAAAGTTTCCGCTTTTACTTTGGCGTTCTACTTTGTTCTTTTCTTCATACTTTCTTCGAGATATTCTCTGCATCGTATCTTCTTTTTTCTTGTGCATAACAAAGACCTTTCCATAGTATTTTCTTTATTATAGCATATAATTACATTTTTTTCAATCGTTTTCGTCGTATATATACTATTTTAACCGTCTCCAAAAACATCTTCAAAGAATGATTTGTAGTCTACTTTTTGCATTGAGTTGAAATATTCCTGCGCTTCAGCTTTCTTGTCGAAAACTCTTTCAACAACATAAAGTCGATTTGAACAATAATAATTCCCCAACTTTTGCCGTATTCTTATCATTGCAGGAAAACCCATTAGCATATCTATATTCGTCCAACCGTTCTTCGCAAGTTCATTTTCATATTGCGGGTTTTTCATAAAAGAATAGTACGCTATTACATATCTTTTCCCACTTTTCAACAAAAGAACGTGATTTTCCACATATTCCATACGTAAATCATAGTAAAACCCGTATGGATTTTTATATCTATACGTTTCTTGATTATTCGTATCAATCTCTTTTTCTGCCAAAACTCTAACTTTCTTCGCAAATTGTCTCTTTGCAAATCCCACAATGTTTGTAACTCTTGTTTTTCCGTTGCAAAATTGTTTGAAAACTTCCTCTTCTTTAAGTTTTCTACTGTTCTTTGAAAAACTATTTAATAGTTTCTGAAAATGCTCTTTTGTCCCATAATAATATTTATATCCCGACGTACAACTCGGTGCAGCATAATCATCCAAACAAAACTCATAAAATTTATCCATAACGCACTAATCCTCCAAAACTATGCAATTTACTTTTCCCGTTCTTGCTGTACAGCCATCAATGGCAATAATACCGTCTGCATAATAAGGGTCATCCGTTATTTCTTCTTCATTGACCTCTTCATCGTCTCCGTGTTCGAGCCACAAATGTCCCCAAGATGCGTGAAAATGTCCGCAAACAATTGTTTTTCCCTCTTCCTTTACACCCTGAGAGTGAGCAAGCATACCATTTATCCAACGTGCTTCATACCATTGTGAATCTCCGACTTCTCTCCAATTTTCTATGGGTATGTAATTATACTTATAATGCGACCAAGACTTTAATCTCGTACACGGTATCCATCCGTGAACAAAAATATAATGCTCGGTTTCAAAATAGTTTATTGTCTTTGGTATAATATCTTTTACATAAGGTGTTACACGTAATTTATTAACAATATCTTTATAATCATCCTTGAATACATCCACCCCTGTCAAGTTTGCTACTGTTCTTACAGTACCATTACTCCAATGATGCGTATATTGTATTCCGTACCCGAAGTTAAACTCAGCATCGTTTATTAAAGATAGCATCAGTTCTTCGTGATTCCCACGTATTAGGATAACCTCATCTTTTTCCAAAAGTTCCATTATGAACTTTTGCATAGCAACCGATTCCGAACCTCTATCAAACATATCGCCACAAATAATCAATTTATGCGGTTCTTTATCATCAAAATAGCCCTTTTCAGTCAAGGCTTTTATCATTTCCGTATAGAAACTATGTACGTCTGAAACAACATAATATCTCATTTTTCTTCTCCATTATTTTGTTCTTTTTGCTCTTTTTCAAATTCCTCCAACTGTTCAATTTCATTTTTACTATTCAATATTTCTTCTAATGTAACGGGTTCATAATTCCAAAGCATACAACCAACATTATAAACTTTTGGTTCATAACCATTTTTCTTTATCGCTTGTATAATTCCAAGTTCCAAATAGTGTTCTTCGGTATTGTGCGAATGACCGTGCAAATGAATAGCATTTTGTCTGTGTCCGTTGTAAAACGGCATAAAATAATGGCTAAGAATACAGCGCCTTGTTGTGCCATCCGCTAACGCTACACATATATCGTCATAATCTTTCAGTCCGGCAAGAGCATTTTTTGCCGTTGCATTTTTTATAAACCTATCGTGATTACCTCTAATCAAAATAATCTGACCGTTTAACCTTTTAATGATGCTCAATGCTTCATTGTTTGCTGTTTTCCATATAAGGTCTCCAAGCACGTAAACCAAGTCGCCCTTGTCAACTTTATTATTCCACCGTCTAATCAGTTCCTCGTCCATTTCTTCAACCGTTTCAAACGGTCTATCGTCAAACTTCAACACGTTCTCGTGTCCGAAGTGCAAATCACTCGTAAAAAATATTCTCATTTCTTTAATTTCACCTCTTCTATCGGTTCCCAATCTATTAAGTCAAAAATCTTGTGATGCTTCTCTTCATAATGTAGAAATTCATTTACTACTTTTCTTGGAAAAGACAACTGACAATATACAGGTACATCATCACTTGAAACAAAACCTAATAAATCTTCTTCTTTAATGTAGTTTATTGTTTCACTCGGATACGTATATTGCACGGGTACACCGTTATCTTTCAATGCAAGATAACATTTTATCGTGCAGTAGATATTCCAATGGGGATTACCTGAATATTGAAAATAATATCCCTCGTCCGTCCGTCTCGGAAAAAGCATTATTCTATGTCTACTGCTTCCACGCCATATACCCCAAGCGTGTCCACCCATACCTCTTTTTTTACCATCAACCCAATCATCAAAGTCCTGAGTTGAATTGTAGTCAGTA
>JAGASB010000301.1 GCA_017621955.1 Clostridia bacterium
TCTTTAATCTCTGCATCTGCTTGTAACGCCGTTTTGCCCGTCTTTGGTGGGGCTTCTTTTGAGCGCAGTGCATCAAATTTTCCTCTCTTAACCGTTCCGCTGTAAACGGGCATATTGGAATAAAGCGCTACTATTTCTCTATTCATTGCGCAAATTCTATATTTAATAGCTTCTGCCTTTTTCCTAAGTCGTTTCGCTCTGTTCACATATTTTCTTGCACCTAAATAAGTTTTACAAAACGGTGCAGTGTCTAGCGCTCTTATTATCTTTTCTTGAATGCGGGAATATTCCTTTAATAATCTTGCCTCATATTTTGTTTTTAGTGCGTTTGATATATCGCATATTTTGCAAAGTTCATCGGTATCCATTTTTTAACCCTCCACATAGCACCAACTTTGTGGCGGTCTTGTCAGTTGTTTAACTGCATAATGCCTGCCATGACTATCTTCTCTGTCAAAACAGTTATTACACAACTTGCATTTGCTTTCGGGAACATTGCACCTTGTATAAAACTCACTTAACTCTTTCGGCTTGTCGTAGATGTTAAGGTTAGATATGTGCCAAATAAAACCACGATTCTTGTCGCCTAAATACTTTTTTACTAGGTCAACTGACATACACAGTTGATGCAACTTGTTTGCTTGTGAATTTTTTTCTGAATATAACATGTCGTTATAAACAGCAACACGGTCAATATCATCGCAAATAAATTCGCCGATTACTTTGCCGTTAAGTTGATTGCCGAACCCTTTATACTTTGCTTTTGTTGTATAATCAGCAAGTTGAATCCGTTTACTGTTGGGCCCGTCCGGATAATTTGCGTAAAGAAGCTTACCGTGCGTACAGTAGAGCTTCACTGTGAACGGTGTTTTTAAATTAGGTGCAGTCTTTCTTAGTTCTAGCGTTTTAACCCCTGTTTTTTCTAAAAACAACCATTCAGGATTGACTGATAATAATACTTCTTTCATTGTTTAACCCCTTTTTTTAATTTTTCGTTCTCTCTTGACTTTGTTTAGCGGAATTTGTTATAATTTAATTACCACAAAAAACTCAACAACCGCCCAAAACAAAGTCAGTTGAGAACCATAAAACACCATAGGAGGGTGAATTTATGTCATTGGAAATTTTAGTCGCAATAGCAACAATCGCATCGGCAATTACTGCCTTAGGGACTTTTTTTATTTATCGGAAGAACTCAAAGCCGAAGATAACGTTGACCATTTTGAACAAAGAGCCATTGTTTCTTAATAATGAAATAATTTGTAGAAATTTTTACTATGTCGACGATAAGCAACAAAACGCAGTTATTCAAGTTGAAATTGAAAACAAGTCATCAGTTGCTGGCACTTTAACGGATATTTTCATTCACCCTAAAAATAGCATAAGACCTTCACAGGCAATGACAAGGTATAAAGACTATAATCAAGACCCCTTAAATATTGTTTTTGAAGATAAAGACCAGCGAGAAAGATACAATAAAGATTATCAGGCGCTTAAACAGCCAATTACAGTTGAACCGTACGGTTATGTTATAGGCTTCTTATTCTTTCCTGTTTTTCAATTTTCAACGTTAGAAGAAAATTTGATTTGCAAGCTTGAATATAGGGTTGCTGGGATAAATAAATCTTATTCTGAGGATATTTGCTTGTGTAGAACAACTATTAAGTTGTCTAAGATTCAAGAACTCCCGCCACCAAGGGAGTAGTTTTTATTGCCGTTTCAATTAACGTCGTTAGTTCGGCTGTTTCTTCTTCGGATAAACTTTTGCATTTTCCCGATTTTAACAGCCACAAAAGCAAATCCGCTTCGCTTCTTCTTAAAAATATATTCCAGGGAGCGTCAAGCGTTTTAATTTCGCCTTTGCCTATAATATCGTCATAAGTGTAAACTAATCTGTTGTATGCGCTTATGACGTTTTCTTTTATTTCAAGTGGAATATTATTATAAAATACAATTCTACCCGGCTTAATTTGTTCTTTATTAGGGCAACTTTTTTTCTTCACGAATGGAATCGTTAAATAAGCCTTTATTATTACACCCACTTTTTTAAACCACATTGAATCCCCCCCTAATTTTTATTTGAGCAATTATTGCTCTTTTAAATAAATAGCATAAATTTTGCTCATTGTCAAATGTTTTGAGCAAAATTTGCTATAATAAACAAAAAAAGGGGATTTAACAATGAATTTATCAGAAAAAATTAAAAATACAAGGCTTGAATATGGTATTACGCAGGATGAATTAAGCAAAAGACTAAATTTGCCACGATATATAATTGCGAATTGGGAACAAGGGCGGTCAAATCCATCATTTGATGATATTTCTTTGCTTGCTGATTGTTTTAACTGTACTGTCGATTATTTGCTTGACCGAGAAGATTTTTCTACTGTTCAAACCATAGGAAAAACAAAAGATATGATGTTATCTATGCGTATAAAGGAATTAAGAAAAGAACGAAATTTAACACAAAAGGAAATTGCGGACGCTCTAAAAATAACACCACAAGTTATGTCTAGATATGAAAGAGGAGACCATGAACCCGATATTGCAACGTTAAAGAAGTTAGCGGACTTTTTTTGCGTTTCGATTGACTATCTTGTCGGCGCTGACGTTCGCACAGCTGCGCCGATGGGGGAAACTCTCACCAAAGAAGAAAACGACCTTTTGACGTTCTTCCGTGGAATGGATAACGTTTGCAAAGAAGCCATAATGACAACGGCGCAAAACTTTTACAATCTCAATAAAAATAGTAGTGCAATGGTGCGCTAATCTTTTTTTAACCGTTTTCGACTATCGAAAACGGTTATTTATGCTATTACTTTTTTAAACGTTTTTAGGTATAGAATATAAGCAAAAATAAAGGGGCTTATGAATGACCGATAAAGACGTTGAATTTTTTCAAGGGATAGCACAGCAAATAATGCTTTATTGTGCTAAATCACGCATTGACAATAAAGAGGTCAATAAAATTATTGACTTTAACCGTGCAAGAATTAAGTTATATAAAAAAGACACCGCCGAAGCGGGCCCCGTAGATAAACAACTGAATGAAAATTGTCTGTTCTGGACTGCAAAGGAGGTGAAAGAATTGCCTTTTTTGAAAAATTTAAAGTACCGCAAAATCCCTGGCGGACTGCATCAGTTCAGATATAGGCGTAAAGGCTACGACGTAGCGTTTACTTCAAAATCTTTTAACAAGGCAAAAGAAAAAGCCCGCAAGTTTATAGCGGACCTTAAAGAAAAAGATAGTAAGCTTGGTAGGGCAAAGCGAATCAATGCGCTTTGTAATATTGCAGAAAAGTGGTTTGAAGAACGTGCATATCACGTTGACGCATCAACGCAACGTTCATATTTAAGCGTTTACCGTAATCACGTTGAGCCGGCGTTCGGGCACAAGGACGTTGGCAAGATATTGCCAATGGACCTGCAACCATTTTTTAATGCGCTACACGGTACCAAGGGGAAAACGTGTGAAAGCGCCAAAGTTATTTTGAACGGCATTTTTAAGTTTGCTATGGCAAACCGTTTATGCCCGACAAACCCGATGGACGGCGTTATTATAGAACGGCACGAACGGAAGCCAGGAAGAGCGTTGACTGTCGAAGAGATTGCGCAGTTTAAAAACGTAATGGCCGGTTGGAAAGACTTCGGCTGCGCTTATCTGATTATACTTTATTCGGGTATCCGTGGTGCAGAACTTGAAAAAATGACGTTTGACTGGGAACAGGGAACGTTCACCGTATTTAACGCCAAACTTAAAAAGTCGCAAAAGCGCAACGTTGCAAACCTTACACGCACGGTGCCTATCTTTGCCGGACTTAAAGCGCTTAAAAGCCGTATTGAAACGGAATCTTGGCGAATACCTGCACGCAAACTGTCTAATCATTTGTCAGAACGTTGGACGGGTACGACGGTTAAGGACCTGCGCCACACCTTTACAAGCCTGGCCCGTGAAGCACGCATCGAAAACGAACTTGTTAATTTGTGGACGGGCCATTTACCCGGGAACAACGTAACAGCGAACATTTACACGCATTATTCAATGACTTTCCAAAAAACCGAAGCGGAAAAGCTTGGAATTTATTGATAAATTGCGTTTTTTACTTCCCGTTTTACTTCCCGTTTTTTTGGGAAAAAAACCGATTTTGACAAAAAAATAACACTATATCTTGTAAAATCCCTTAAAAATTAGCCAAGATATAGTGTTTTTGGTGTGAAGGATGGGACTTGAACCCACACGGATAACCATACGCCCCTCAAACGTACGCGTCTGCCAATTCCGCCACCCTCACGCGTTTAAGCCTTTATATATTACTCAAAATTTTAAACTTTGTCAAGGAATTTTCCATAGATTTTTTTATATTTTGAAAAGTTTTCGTGAATTTTTTTTATATACTCA
>JAGASB010000040.1 GCA_017621955.1 Clostridia bacterium
AAGAATAAAGGAGAGTACACTATGAATACAACATTAGAACAAAGAAAAGAACAAGCAAAGGAATATATGAATCAACTTAAAATTTATAAGCCATATATTGATGGTCTTATGAAAGAAAACAACGTTTGCTACTACGAAGGCTTTGGTGGCTTTTGGGCTTATCAAAATGAAGAACTTAACGCTAAAATTAAAGAAATTGAACGTGCTTGGAACGTTACCGTTTACGCAGTTACACACGAATTTACTAAATTTGGTGAATGCTATTCAATGCTTATAGTTGGGGACTATCCTGAAGAATGGGAAGACATACCACACGAAAACAAAGTCTTTTACCCTTTCGCTTACGTATGGAACAAGACAGACGATTACTGCTCTGAATTTGGCTCTATTGGAGTTCTATCACTTGGTGGTGGAATTAAACGCATTTATTAAAGGAGAACATTATGGAAAAAAGAACTCACAAGAATTATGACATTATATCAACCATATCGTTTCCTGCTGAAGAATACGTTCTAGGCGTCAAGACTATTAACGAAGAAAAAGAATACGTAACTTGGTGTTGCGTTGAAAAAGACAACTACCATTACGGACACTACTTTAACGATTACAACAAAGCAGTTAAAGACTTATATGAACGTGCAAAAAAATACATAGATTGGACTTTGGAGAATTTACTATGAAAATTACAGTTGAAGTTGATAACAAAAAATACGAATTTACTAACGCTGCACCTATTTACATTCTTGAAAGTGCTTTAGAAAATAACTTTGATAAAAAATACGGTGAGAAAAACCTAATGACTTTTATAAACCTTGTCTATGACTGTTATATGAAAGATAGCAACGCTACCCCACTAGGTCATTTTTCCGACTATGTTGCGAAACATTGGAAGAAACTAAAAAAACTTGACCGTTATGAAATTTTAGAAAAATTCTATGAACAATTACCATAAGGAGAACACGCTATGAAATGTCTAGTATGTGATAAAGAAATAACTAATGAATACTTTATAGGCGTTAATGGAAACATCTGCGCCAACTGTCTTAAAAAACTAATGTCATACCACGTTCTAAAACAACTAGGTTTGATAAAAAATATTAAAGGAGATTAAACTATGAACATTACAACTTACACAGAACAAGACAAACAGTTCTACCCTACACCTAAATCGTTGTTAAAACTTATTGAAAACGATTTTATGGAACAACTGAAATGCTTTCACAACGAACTAAAATACGATATACGTGTTTTAGAACCAACAGCCGGTAAAGGCAATATCGCCTTACACTTGCGAGATTATTGGGGGCGTTATTCTTACGACCATACCCCACGTTGTAAAGTAGATTGTATAGAAATTGATACCACGTTGCAAGCAACATTAAAAGGACTAAACTTCCCCGTTGTTTGCGACGATTTTTTATATTTCAATACTTTTACTAAATACGACCTAATCTTTATGAACCCACCTTTTGCAAACGCAGAAGACCATCTTATGAAAGCAATAAAGTTGCAAGAAAAATACGGTGGCAGAATTATATGTATATTAAATGCTGAAACCATTAAAAATACATATACGCTTAAACGCCAAGAACTAAAAGCGAAATTATATGAACTTAACGCAGAAATAAAATACTATTCTGACGCCTTTAACGCTCCTGATAGCGAGAGAAAAAGTTCCGTTGAAATTGCTGTTGTTTGGCTTGATATTCTTGCCCCAAAAAACATCTTTAACTCAAAAGTATTTGAGTCGCTAGACAAAGCCGAAAAAGTTAATTTCCAAACCGAAACTACAGAAGAACAATATGAACTTATACGTCTAGGGTTAGATTGGATAACTGCTTTAGTAGAACAATATAACCGACATATTGAATCTGCTATTAGCTTTTTCAAAGAATACGAAGCGTTTAGAACAGAATATTATAATCGCTATGAAAACATAGAAGGCAATTCATATAAAACGGCTTTTAAGTTAGTTATATACGATAGCGATTATAACGGCATAAATACCTTTATTGAAAATACACGTCGTAAATATTGGAAATCATTATTCGACCACCCTAAATTTTCTTCAATACTTACAAGTAGATTGCAGAGTGAACTTTCTTCCCGACTTGACGAAATGAAAAATTACGACTTTAATGAACGCAATATTTTACGCCTAATGGAAGAAAACAGGGTTGCAACCTTAAAAGGCATTGAAGAAGAAATATTAGCACTCTTTGATACCTTTACCAAACACGCACAATACGACGGTTGCGACAACGTTCATTATTATAACGGTTGGAAAACTAACAAAGCCCACAAATTAAACAACAAAATCATAATACCGTTTTATGGTGCTTGGAAATCTGAACCACGTTATGTAGGCAATAATATGTGGAATATGCGTAGGTCAGGTTATGAATATAAACTAGACCATTACGAAGCCTTAAGAACCTTGCGAGATATGTCTAAAACGCTAAACTATCTTGCAAAAGGCGTTAGTGGTATTCAAGATATGGAACACCTATCTAACATAATTTATAGTCAATTCAATAACGGTAATGCAAAAAATATTCCTACCGAACACTTTATTCTAACGTTCTACAAAAAAGGAACTTGCCATATCAAGTTTAGAAATCAAGACTTACTTGACAAATTCAATTTATTCGCATCACAACG
>JAGASB010000302.1 GCA_017621955.1 Clostridia bacterium
AGTCGTTTTATGGGGTGTAAGACTAACGGTTAATTGGGCGTACACTTTTCACGGTTTAAATCACCAAGATTGGCGATATACTATGCTCAAAGAAAAGACGGGCAAGGCGTATCCAATTATAAACTTTTTAGGCATACACTTGTTCCCAACACTTGTAGTTTACGCTTGTATTTTGCCCGTTATTTACGCAATATTGATAGGCTCAAACGTCAACGCCCTTAGCGTAGTCGGTGTGCTAATATCGGTGTTGGCAGTGTTTTTACAAGGTGTTTCGGATATTCAAATGCAAAAGTTTAGAAATGCGCACACGGGCGGTTTTATTCGTGTAGGGCTTTGGAAATATTCACGTCACCCTAACTATCTTGGTGAAATTTTAATGTGGTGGGGTATGGCTATTGCATTTGTTTCGGCTATCCCGTCGATGTGGTATTTGTGTTTAGGTGCATTTATAAATACGCTAATGTTTTTAGTGGTGAGTATTCCTATGGCTGATAAACGTCAATCAAAAAAAGACGGCTTCAATGAATACAAAAAAGCAACCCGTATGCTATTTCCGATAAAAAAGTAAAACTATTCCTACAACAAATTTAACAAAAGGCTCTTTTTCAAGAGCCTTTTCATTTTTATTGCAAAAATAGTCATATTTTTGTCCAAAAAAACAAAATAATTTTACAACCACTTGAACAAATGACAATTATATGATATAATTATATATATTTATATATTAATTAAGCACGCACGCGCACTCGCGCACATAGAGGGGAAAATGTATAGGTGTTTTTTTAAGAGATTTTGCGATATTTTAATTGCCTTTATAGGCTTGATATTCTGTTTAATTCCAATGCTTATTATAGCAGTCGCTATAAAAGTTAATTCAAAAGGCCCCGTAATCTTTAAGCAAGAACGTGTAGGTAAAAACGGTAGAGTGTTCAAAATGTACAAATTCCGTTCTATGTGCGTTGGCGCTGAGCAACAAGAAGGAGGGGTTTTTTGCGTTAAAGGGGATAAACGTGTTACAAAAGTAGGTAAAATTTTGCGTGCCACAAGTCTAGATGAAATTCCTCAATTTATCAATATTTTGAAAGGAGATATGTCTTTAATAGGTCCTAGACCCGTTTTAACGTATTATCCTTGCAAATGGGAAGAATATACTAAGGAAGAATTAAGACGCTTTGACGTTCGTCCAGGTGTTACTGGGTGGGCTGCCGTACACGGAAGAAAGACCAACACTGTTGAAGCACGGTTTAACTACGATAATTATTACGTTGAGCACTTGTCTTTTTGGTTAGACGTGAAAATTTTCTTTATGACAATTAAATCGGTTTTTACTAACGATGGTAACGAAGATGACGGTAGTGCAGAAATCAATACGAAAAAAAGCACGGCGCATACTGCTAGCGAACAGAAAAATAATTAAAACATTTTTATTAAGGGGATAGACTGTTTGTCTTTATTAATTTTATTAGGGTTATAGCGACAATTCAAATAATAAATCAATTTATTTTATTGCTTACTGTATTTTCTGTGTTTTCATTGTTTATTAGTTTTTAAGAAAAACTGAAAGCAATTTCTAAAAAATTCAACAAGGCAATAAGATTTTTGGGTGGATTAACTTTGCATATCTACTTAGTTCAGTTCATAATCATATACAATTTTCAGCATTTAGTTTTTCCCTTAAATTTGGTTATAATATGTCTATTGATTTTGTTGTCTGCGATAATATTATATTATTTGGAATTATTTGTAAAGAAGGGTGTAAAATTTATGTTTAATAAAGTAAAAATAAGGGGAACGTATGATAAAAATAGCTAAAACGGACTTGGTTGTGTCAGAAGTTTGTATGGGTGGTTGTCCCTTGGGCGGATACGGCTGGGGGAACGTTCAGAGAAACGAACTTATTGACGCAGTTAAAACGGCAGTTAATAACGGAGTTAATTTTTTTGACACAGCTGACACTTACGGACTTGGCGAAAGCGAGAGAACGTTAGGTGAAGCACTTGGGCAAGACAAGAACAACGTAATTATAACGACAAAGTTCGGTGTAAGGGTTGAAAACGGGAAAACCACTTACGATAATTCGCGCGAATATATATTAAAAGCTGTTGATGCAAGTTTGAAAAGGTTAAATAGGGAATATATAGACCTTTATCAAGTACATTATAGAGATGGAAAAACCCCACTTGCAGACGTTGCAGAATCGCTTGAAATTTTGAAAAAACAAGGGAAAATACGCTATTACGGTTTATCTAACGTACATAGCGAAGACGTGTCGGAAATTCAATCTTTCGGTAAAGAAAATCCGTTTGTTTCTTTTCAAAACGAATACAGTCTTGCTTGTAGAAAAAACGAAAAAGATATGTTTAGTTTTAGAGACGAGTTCGGTATGACGCCTTTTACTTGGGGGAGTCTAGGACAGGGAATTTTAAGTGGCAAGTATGATAAAAACTGTAAGTTTGATTCAAATGATAGGCGTTCGCGTGAAATATACGTTAACTTTCACGGAGAAAAATTGCTAAAAAATTTAGAAATAGTTGAAGTTATAAAAGATATTTCTAACGATTGTGGTAAGGCTATTTCGTCAGTAGCAATACGCTGGATTTTAGATTATTTAAAAAATTCAGTTGTAATCGTTGGCGCAAAAAATCCAAAACAAGTGCTACAAAACGTTGAAGCAATGGAGTGGACTCTTACACAAGAGCAGATCGATAGATTGGAAAGAATTTCAAGGGAGTAGAAAATGAATAGTGAACAATTAGCTTGGCTAATAAGGCGACACGGTATTGAAATGACACATATTTCGCATGGAAGCCATATAGGTGCAATATTGTCAGTTGCGGATATAATTGCAGTGCTTTATAATGAAGTTGCAAACGTTAATCCCGAAAATTATAAAGACGAAAGTCACGACAGAGTGATATTAAGCAAGGGGCACGCAGGAGCGTCAATATATGCAGCGCTTGCAGAAAAAGGTTTTTTTGATAGAAAAGAATTAAAGACACATTATGCAAATGGAAGTAGGTTGTCGGGACACGTTTCGCATAAAGGAGTGCCTGGGGTAGAATTTTCAACGGGTTCTCTTGGGCACGGGATATGTGTTGCTGCGGGTATGGCGCTAAATGCTAAATTGGATAATAAAGACTATTTTACTTACGTTGTTACAGGCGACGGAGAGTGTGACGAAGGTTCGGTTTGGGAAGCGGCACTATTCGCAAATCATTTTAAGTTAAATAAGTTAATAGTTATCGTTGACCATAACAAAATGCAAAGCTTGGATTATTGTGAAAACACGCTTGCGCTTGCACCGTTTGAAGATAAATGGAAAGCGTTTGGTTGGAACGTTTTTAGTGTTGACGGACATAATCACGATGAGCTTAAATCAGCGTTGAATAATGCTAAATTGAGCGTAGACAAACCTACGGTTATAATTGCAAACACTATTAAGGGAAAAGGCATTTCTTTTATGGAGAACGATATTTTATGGCACTATCGTTTCCCTCACGAAGGCGAAGAATACGACGGGGCGTTAAAAGAATTAGCGTTATCAATGCCAAAAGGAATTGTTGACCCTTATGCGGAGGATAATGTATGAGAGATACTTTTGTAAAAACTTTGTTGGAAATTGCAAAGAAAGATAAAAACGTATATATTATCACCGGTGATTTAGGTTTTGGTGTTCTAAAACCATTTTTTGAGCAATTACCAAATCAAATTATTAATGCTGGCATTGCAGAACAAAATATGACTTCTGTCGCAGCAGGACTTGCATTGCAAGGTAAAACCGTGTTTACTTATTCAATAGGCAACTTCCCGACGTTACGTTGCATAGAGCAAATAAGAAACGATTGTGCATATCACAACGCTAACGTCAAAGTGGTTTGCGTTGGCGGTGGCTTTGTTTACGGCTCTTTGGGTATGAGTCATCACGCAACCGAAGATATTGCTATTATGAGAGCGCTTCCTGACGTTTCAGTGTTTGCTCCTGGTGATTTAGTAGAAGCAGAATGTGCAACTAAGGCGATTTACGAACTACCGGGGACGTGTTATCTGCGTTTAGGTAGGGGTGGTGAAAAACGTATCCACGAAAAGATAGACAACTTTGTCGTTGGCAAAGCAATACAAATTCAAAAAGGTGAAAATGTTGCGATATTCTCGACAGGTGCAATTTTTGATGAAGTAAACCAAGCGTGTGAAGAATTAAAAGCGGAGAAGATTATTCCTACGGTATATACCTTTCCTACGGTAAAACCTATAGATAAAGAAACTATAATTAATTGTGCAAAAACTCATAAAACGATAATAACCATTGAAGAGCATAATTTAAGCGGTGGATTCGGTTCTGCCGTTGCAGAAATTTTAGCAGAACAAGACGGAGTTAAAGCAAGACTTTCAAGAATTGCGTTAGACGATAGATACTCTTGTATAGTAGGTTCTCAAAAGTATTTAAGGGAACAATACAATTTAAGTGCAAACAACATTATTCAAAAGGTAAAAGAAAATTGGTAATATGAAAAGAATATTAGTTACATCAACGGATATGATGATGATTCAATTTTTGGTTCCACATGTTTTGTATTTAAGAGAACAAGGATACGACGTAGAAGTTGCTTGCTCAGAGGTTGGTAATCGTTTTGAAGAAGTGCAAAATTTTTTAGGTGGAGATAAAACATTTAAAGTTCGTCTACATAGAAATCCATTGAAATTAGGAAACTTAAAGGGACTTACTGATCTAAAAAGAATAATAAATGGTGGCAATTATGATTTGATTTGGACAAACGAGCCCGTTATGGGAATAATGACAAGATTAGCAGCGAAAAAAGCTCGTAAAAATGGTGTTAAGGTGATTTATTTAACACATGGTTACCATTTTTTTAAGGGAGGTCAGTTTAAGTATAAATTGTTTTATCCAATAGAAAAAGCGATGTCCCGTTATTGCGATGTTATTATGACTGTTAATTACGAAGATTATGAACTTTCAAAAAAGAAGTTCCATGCTAAAAAAGTGGTTCATATTGATGGGATAGGATTAGATGTTCAAAAATTTGGGACAACAATAGATGAAATAACAAAAAGAA
>JAGASB010000041.1 GCA_017621955.1 Clostridia bacterium
ATTTACCCAACTTATTAACGAGTATGAAAGCAATATAGATAACTTTAATAAACTAATAAGGAAACTAACAAAAGAAGGCGATTTATCTAAAGCGGCATCTTGTGAACGAAAACTTTATAACTATAAAAATAACAAACTTATTGAGTTTTTAGCGAGAGGAAATATTTTGCCGAGATATGGTTTCCCTGTAGATACGGTAGAATTACATCAAAACACAACAGCTAATAATATTTCAAAACTTAGATTAAGTAGAGATTTGCAAATAGCTATTGCAGAATATGCTCCGTCATCGGAAGTTGTTGCCGATGGTAGATTATATACTAGTAGATATATAAAAAAGGCGATGATTGGAAACAATCGCCACGATTGGCATACAGGATATATAGCTGTTTGTGACAATAAAAATTGTGGTACGGTTAATTATAGTGTTGTTCCACCGAGTAAAGAAGGTATTCCATGTATTTCTTGCGGTAAAAAATTGAAGTCGATGAATTTCTTTGAAAGTATTGAGCCTAGGTCGGGTTTTGTTACTGAAAGAAAAGATAAAGACGTACCAATGACGAAACAAGAAAAGAATTACCGTTCGGAAGATTACTATATCGGAAATACTGCGGCAAAAACCATAGATAAAAATTATTTCTCGTTTAACAGAATTGAACTTCAAGTAGAATCTACTACAAACGATTCTTTAATGGTAAAGTCATCTACCAATTTTTACGTTTGTCCACTTTGTGGATATTCTGTTACTGAAGATGAAGGTATAGGTGAAAAAGATATTGAAAAACAAATGAGGGCAGGTGCTTTGTTTGTGGAAACATCCAAAGCGCATGAAAGTTTGTTTGGTCAATATAATTGTAATTCTAAAAAGTTAGACAGGCGCTCGCTTCATCACGTTTTTAATACTGACGTTGCTAAAATTACGTTTAATTGTGATACGTCGGATTATAATACGATGGTTTCCGTTGTGTATGCGATTTTAAATGCAATAGCAAAAGACTTAAATATTGAAAGAAGAGATATAAAAGCTTGTTTATCTCAAAAAATGATAAACAATAAGTTACAGTATTCTGTCATTATTTACGACGCTGTTCCCGGTGGGGCAGGACATTCAAGGCGTTTAGTAACTAAAGACGGTAAAATGTTATATTCTATTTTAATGTCGGCTTTACGCAATATGGAAAATTGCAACTGTGACCCTTCTTGTTATAATTGTTTGCGTAGCTATGAAAACCAAAAAATTCACGACCAACTTGATAGGAAATTAGCCGCTGAGTTTTTGAAACAATTCAAAGGCGAAATTAAGGTTATTGAAAAGATTAAAAATGAAGATAAAAAGAAACTCAAAGTGATAAACAAAAATTCATCTATTAAATCTGAAACATATGACGACATTTTTGATGAGTTTGGAGATAATAAAATCGTAATAAGGTTGAGAGATGTTTTTAAGGAAAAAAGGCTTGAAAAACCTGATTATGAATGGGTTGATTTCGATGTTGAAGGTCAAACAGGATATGCCGATTTGCTTTGGGAAAAGAAAAAGATTCTTCTTTTTGCATCCGATAATCAAGATGGTTATGCTATTGCAAAGCAAAGTGATTATAAGTGTTATTTGCTTGATGACTTATTTAGTATTGACGATTTCTTAACTGATTTTTCGGAGGAATAAAAATGGCTATAATGATACCTAGCATACCTAACGACTTCTCTCCGGAAAGCCGTGAAGGTGAATTATTTATAAGTTTGCAAAAACTACCTGATGACTATTATGTATTCCACTCGTTTAGGATTATAAATATAGTTGACAATGAATGGAAAGAAAACGAAATAGATTTTGTTGTTTTTAACAAGCAAAAAGGACTTCTTTGTATAGAAGCAAAAGCGGGAAAGGTTTCTTGTCAAAATGGAATATGGTATTATGCTTCCGGTTTGGAGATGCGTGACCCGTTTCAACAAGCAAATTCAAACAAGTGGAAATTATTTAATCAGATTTATAATTTCTATCGCAATAATGAAGTGCTAAAAAAGTGTAAAGTACTAAGTGCTGTATGGTTTCCGTCTTTAGATTTAAATGGATTGGAGCGAATGACTTTACCGCAACACGCAGATAAGAACTTGGTTTTAACGTCGGAAGATATAGAAAACCCGCTGCAAACATTAGAAAGAATTTTTGATATTAAAACTACAATAAAAGAATACGGCGAAATTATAGAAGTTTCTTCCGATTTACCTAAAGACCAAGCCGATTCTTTACTGCAAAATATTTTGTGCCCGTCTTTTAATATTTTACCGTCTAAAACTTTGGAAATAGATTATAAAAAAGAAAAATTTAACGCTTTGATAAAAGAGCAAAGCAATCTTTTGAATTATTTAGAAGACCAAAGAAGTGCTGTTATTAACGGTGCTGCGGGAACGGGTAAAACGATGATTGCTGTTGAAAAAGCTCGTCGACACTCCATTAAAGGAGAAAAAGTTCTTTTCTTATGTTTTAACGTAAAACTAAAGGAATATTTAGAATCTACATATGCTTATCCTAACGTTGAGTTTTACACGATTGATGGTTTTGCTAGTAAAATATGTAAAACGTTTACGTCTGATTATGACGCGTTGGAAACTGAACTTTACGAACTGTTTGAAAATGATAAATTTCCTTATCAACACGTCATAATAGACGAAGGACAAGACTTTGGGCAAGAACGAATGCACAGCGATGCTATTTTTGAGTTGTTGGAAGAAATAGTGTTATCTAAAGAAAACGGCTCTTTTTATGTGTTTTATGATAAACTACAACTTATACAAGGTTTTAGTATACCTAAGTTTATTGAAAAGGCAGACTGTCGATTGACTTTGTATAAAAACTGTAGGAATACTAAAAAGATTGCAGAAACATCGTTTAAACCATTAAGGAAAGAGCCTAAACTATTTGATTATGCGCTTGCCGGAGTACTTCCCGAATTATCTTTTATCACGGAAGAAAACATTAAAGAAAAGATTGATTTTACTATAAAACAAACTTTAGTAAATGGAATTAGGGATATTCAAATTTTAAGTTGTGCCCCTAGTGGTGAGAGCTTGTTGGATTCTTATATTGAAGATGGTTTTTATATTTATAAAGGTCAAAAAGTGCCTGTTACTACTTGCAGGAAGTTCAAAGGTCTTGAAGCTGATAAAGTAATTTTAGTGGATGTCAATAAAACCACCATTGTGGACGAGAATAAACTCTTTTATGTAGGCTCTTCAAGAGCGAGATTTGAGTTGAGTATTTTAGCTAACCTTACCGACGAAGATTGTGCAGAAGTGTTGCAAGTATTCAATTCAACCGTAAAGAAAAACAATCCACAATTAACGCTTTCAAAAGTGTTAGGCTGCAAATTAATTTAAATCCTAAAATTAGGCAAATGTCCAAGAATGTGGACATTTGTCTATTGACTTTTATAGATTTTTATGATAAAATAGAATTACAAACACGAACATATGTTTAGATTATGCTTTGTGTGGGTATATATAATTAAGGGGTTTTGCCCCTTTGTTAAGCTTGCAAGCATCGGCAGGCTTTGTAAGTGTACGTTTCGTACACTTGTAGGATAGTTTCTTACGTTTACCCAAAGTCGTTTTATGTAAAGGGAAACAAAACGACTTGCTTAGGGTTTTGTTGTCGTACAAATTTTTACGACAATATGCCGTCATTTCTCTATCTATTAGTGAAAGGCTTGAGATGACCGACCAACGTTTCAAGTAGGCGCGCCGACGTTCAAAAACGGGTTTGGCGATAGGTCTATTTTGTGGTACAAATTTTTAGGTATTACACTCTTACAACTTCATATTCGGATAAGCAATCCGTGCGAAGTAGAAACGCTTTTAAGCGTGTTTTGATTCGTACGGATTTTTTGTCCCTTTAGGTCGGTGGTAGTTTTATCAGCGGCTTTTTTGCGTTCAAAAATCAAATTTAGGAGAAAATTAAAATGAAAAATTATTATCATTATCACCCGCCGTGAGCGTTAAGCAAACGGCAAGCAAAACTTTAAGATGTTTTGTAAAGTGTAGCTCACTATACTTTGCCCTGCAAAGTGTGGGCTC
>JAGASB010000303.1 GCA_017621955.1 Clostridia bacterium
CTAAATACTTAACTAAATCTTTATTATACGCATCAATAACCATACAGTTGGGATAGCCTTGTGTAAAGGCTTGGATATGCCCCGGACCAACCCATACGGCAACGTTGTTTTTGTCTATTCCACTTTCAACGACAACTTCAGATAATCTTTTACCACTTTCAACTTCAATCCCTTTCATACACAAGACGAATTTTTTATCTTTAACGTCGTATTTTACCACACGCTCCATAAAAGAACGCAACGCTTGTGCGCTGATTGAAATTATAATTATTTCGCTATTATTTATAGCTTTTTCCAAGTCTGGCGTTAATTCTATTCTTTTATCAAGTTCAACGTATTCATTTCTTCCTGTGTTTTTTAGAACGTCAAAACTATGATTACCCTCCGTTCCCCATTGGATAACCTTATGACAGTTACCAGCAAGATACCAACCGATAAAAGACCCCCATCTACCACAACCTAAAACAGAAACGTTCATATTATTCCTACCTATTTATATTACAATGTTTTACGGTCAACAAATGCTCTTGCAAGGCTAACTTCATCAGCATATTCTAAATCGGTTCCGATAGGTATTCCGTGCGCTAAGCGTGTAACTTTGATACCAAGTGGTTTTAATAAGTTTGAAATATACATTGCCGTAGCCTCACCCTCAACGTCGGGGTTTGTCGCCATTATTACTTCTGTAACGCCACCCTTAGAAATGCGTGAAAGCAAGCCTTTGATATTTATATCGTTAGGGCCCACTCCGTCAAGTGGAGAAATAGTGCCGTGCAAAACGTGATATACACCGTTAAATTCGTTAAGTTTTTCAATAGCAATAACGTCTTTTGGTTCTTTGACAACACAAATAGTGTCTGATGAACGAGTTTTACACACGTCGCAGATATCCCCTTCGGAAAAGTTACCACAAATAGAACAGTAATGAACGTTATTTTTCACGTTGATTATCGCTTCGGCAAATGCCTTTGCCTCGTCATAACTCATATTGACAACTTTGTATGCAAAACGTTGAGCAGTCTTTGCACCCACGCCAGGAAGTTTAGAAAATTCGTTTATAAGTCTACCGATAGGCTCTATATAAACTTTCATTATTACAAGCCTAAGCCTCCAAATCTGCCCATTTTTTCTTCATATACTTCATCAGCTTTATCATATCCGTCATTCATTGCGGCTATAAGCAAATCTTCAAGCATCGTAAGGTCGTCTAAATCAACGGCGTTAGGGTCAATAGTGATGCCCGTAACCACTTTTTTAGCAGTCATAGTAACCTTAATAAGTCCACTGCCCGAAGTTCCTTCAACCTCTGTTTCTTCAAGTTCTGCTTGCGCCTTTTGCATTTCTTCTTGCATTTTTTGAGCTTGTTTCATAAGGTTTTGCATTTGATTACCACCGCCAAAACCACCGAATCCACCTCTGTAAGCCATAATTCTAATCTCCTTTATTTAATGATGACTATATCGTCACCGAATATTTTTTTAACTCTTTCGGTCGCTTCGTCAACTGCATCAAGCGACTTTTCTTTTGCCGAAAGTTTAATTTGAAGTTCAAATGGTAAAAATTCATCTAACGCTTCCTCAATCCTACTTCTGCTTGGCGACCTATCTAACAAATCTTGGTCGCTAGAAGTTGAACAAGTAATAACCAAAACGTTACCTAAAACTTCAACGTCAACTTTTTGCATAATATTCCAAAGCATTTCGCTACCTATTTTGCGTAAATTAAGCAATAATTTACCCTTTAATTCATCAACCGAAATACTTTGGATAGAAATTCTTTTATCTTTATTTTGTTCTATTTCTTGCTTTATAGGAACTTCTTCCATATCGTCATTTTTTACTTGGTCGCTTATTTTAACTTCCTGCGTTTTTATTTGTACACCTTGCTTTACTTTTAATTCTAAATCGCTTATTCGTGAAAGCAATGCTTCAATGTTATAATCAGCGTCAGGTTTTGAAGCTTTTACCGCAGCACACTCAAAGACAACACGGGGATGATTTGAATATTTAAGAGCGGTTTCAGCATCAGCAAAAACTTGCAAAGAACGTAATAACCTTTCTTCACTTACACCATCAGTTATACTCAATAATTGATTAAATTTATCTTGCGGAAGCGTTAAGATTTCATTAGCATTTGAACAAGTTTTAACCACCAATAAATCCCTAAGCATAGCAGTAACGTCCTTGGTTAAAACGCCCATACTCTTTCCAAGTGCGCAGAGATTATCTATAATAGTTAAAATACTGCCGGAATCACCACTTAAAACAGCTGTAATAAACTTAATTAAAAGGTCGTTGTTCGTAGAGCCTAAAACCTCCATAACATCGTTGTAGGTTAGTTTACCGTTATTATAAGACAAGGCAATATCCGCAACTGAAAGCGCATCTCTAATGCTCCCTTCACCAGCTTTTGCTATTGCGTAAACGGCTTCTTTTTCATAAGCCTTTCCTTGTTCGTCATAAATATTAGAAATGAGAGTTGCAATCTTTTCGTTTGGAATTAGCCTAAAATCAAAACGCATACAACGTGAAAGTATAGTTGCAGGAATCTTATGCACTTCGGTTGTTGCTAAAATAAACACTGCGTGTTTAGGTGGTTCTTCAAGCGTTTTTAACAGTGCGTTAAAAGCGGCACCCGTAAGCATATGAACTTCATCGACGATATATACTTTAAATTTACAAGAAACAGGCGGATATTGAACCTTTTCCCTTAAATCCCTTATTTCGTTGAC
>JAGASB010000304.1 GCA_017621955.1 Clostridia bacterium
GGACCGATTACAGTCAATGGATATACGATAGATATGTAAACGATAAAGTTCCGGGCGCACAAAAGAACAGGGGTATTTACGAAAAGATTAAAGAAAGTGATTCGGCTGCGCTCAGACAGTACAGTCAGCAGATTGCATTAACGCAAAGGAGTTCGCTCAACAGCAAACCTATCAAGCCTATAACGGACGACGAACTTAAAGTTGCAGAACTTCCCACGTCGTTTAACCGTAGCGACCTTGAAAAATTGCGTGCAAGTAAACAAGCAATTTACGAAGACCACGCACGTTACGTTGAAGAACATAAGAACGACCCTGAATTCCAACCCACCGAAGCAGAACTTCAAGCAAAGAAGAATTCGGAAGAACGTGAAAAGAGAATTGAAAAGGCGAAGAAAGAACTTTCAAAGCGTAAATATAAATAGTTATAAAACGCAAAAACAATTAAAATTGACGTAAAAGGCGCTTGTCGATAACGATAAGCGTCTTTGAAAATTAAATAGATTTTTCGGAGAAAAACAGCCGTGAATAAACTTTTAAAAACCATAGTATTTGACAATGAAATAACGCTTTCGGTTTTAGATACTACCGATATGGTAAACGAAGCGATAAGGATACATAAATTATCACCGCTTTCGGCGGCGGCACTTGGCAGAACGCTAACGGTGTGTACGTTTATGTCGTCCAACCTAAAAAATCGTGGCGATAAACTTTCTGTTACTGTAAAAGGTGACGGAGTAGGTGGTAAAATAACCGTGTGCGGTAACGGCGACCTTAATATGCGTGGATTTATTGACAATCCGCAAGCCGATTTACCGCTAAGACCAGACGGCAAACTTAACGTTGGTGGTTGTGTGGGTAAAAACGGAAGACTCACAGTTGTTAGAAGTATGGGGCTAAAAGACCCGTATACGGGCAGTAGTGAACTTGTAAGCGGAGAAATCGCCGAAGATTTTACGGCATATTATGCGTTCAGCGAACAACAACCAACGGCAATGGCGCTTGGCGTTAAAATCGGTACGGACGGCAAATGCGTGGGCGCAGGCGGTGTAATTGTTCAAGCGCTTCCGGGTGCAAGTGACAATTCGCTTTTTCTTGCTGAACAAATAACAAAGGACTGTGCAAACGTGTCAACGCTCATAGAACAGCACGGAGCAGAGTGGATAGTAAAAGAACTTTTCTTTACGGATAAATATACGGAGTATAATCCCGAATACAAGTGTCTTTGCAGTAGAGAGTATATTGAAGAAGTTTTGATTTCGCTAGGCAAAGCAGAACTTAACGATATTATAGAAAAAGAAGGTAGCATAAAGGTTGACTGTCAGTTTTGCGACAAAGTGTATGAATTTACACAGGCTGAGGTAGATAAATTTTTCGGTTAAGATGGCACAAAAGGTTTTACAGTTAGATAAAAGTTTTAATAGATATATAAAACTCGCCACGGCGTGCGTTGAAAAGGACGACTTGCAGGGTGCGTTGAATTTTTTATTAGATGCGGAACGGTTTTTTCCCGAACCCGAAGTTTTTGCACGCATTGCCGACGTTTACGCAGATATGGGTTTATTAGAATTATCTAATAAATATTGGTTTAAGTATATGCACAGCGCCCCAAAAGAACGTGTTAAAGACGCTTACGAAGAACTTGCTATCAACTATTTTTATTTGGATAACGTTTGGGCATCAGGCTACTATTTTCAAAAGAAACTTTCAACCGACGGCTTTATTTCAAAAGAAAATATAGATAAAGAAGTATTAGACTTTTTTTCGGGTGAAGAATATAAAAAGCACGCTTACCGCATAGTTTATCCTTTTAACAAAGCCGACTATACGCTTGAAACTAAAAGTGCCAAACGAGCGATAGCATTAGGGGCATTTAGTGAAGCGGTTAAAATTCTTGAAAAAATTCCTACTGAATGCTTTACGGAAGAACTTTCGGGCGACTATGCAATAGCACTGTTTATGAACGATGAGTTAGATAGGGCAGAACAGGTTTGTAGAAACTCTATAAAAGCGCACGGCGAAAGCGTAACGGCGTACTGTAATTTGTCTACTATTTACGGTATGAAAAAGGACGTAGATAAGAGTGAATATTACTATCGCAAAGCGTTGTCCGTAGCAAAAGGGGAGCAGAGTGAAGCGTATAAAATAGCGACGTGTGCTATTGAACGTGCCGACCA
>JAGASB010000305.1 GCA_017621955.1 Clostridia bacterium
ATTTTTGCTCTTTCACAAATTTCCATTTGTGTATTTAACACCTTGCTTATAACAGACTGCATTTCGGACATTGAAAATTCTTTCATTGCAGTTATAACGCTAACCGACAGCCTTTCGTTTTCACCGTAAACCAAAAGTTCATTTACGTTAAATCCCGACTTAAAAAGGCAGTCGCTCAAATGACGTTCAAGTCTACTTTGGTATTTAAGAAGAGTGCCTGTATCTAGTGCAAGTCCCCTTAAAATTTCAGCGATACCAAGCGCTTCTGAGGCAAGCAGTTCTCTACCACTTGAAACGTTAGCAGTTGCAATAAGTTTTTCACGATACTCTGCTAAAAGTTTATTTAGGCCATATAATATATTATTTGGGTGAATACAAACTTCGCCTAATTCTTTTGGTAAATCAATGAGAGATAGTTTACCCTTTGCAAAGCCTATATCAATCATTTTATTAAGACCACTCTTTACTTGTTTTTCGCATTTTTTACATTGCATAAAGCAAGAACAATCCTTGCAAACGGAATTTAAAATTTGTTTTTCCATAATCTCTTTGGCAGTGCTTTCGGATAGATTATTTTCCTTAAACACGTTAAACGCTTGCGCCATTTCTAAAAAAACGCTTGAAAGGTCGTAAAGTCTACCCGAAAGCATAGTACGGTTTCTATTAATCGCTTCACGAGTAAGCTGTTTTTCCCTAAAAGAATAAAGTTTTTCTTTAAGGTTTTTAAGCAGTATTGTTGGAATAATACAAAATATAGCGACCCCGATAATTACCGAAATAAATTCTGCCATTTGGTAATCGGGGTAGACGGAAAATACCACTTGCATAAGGTAATCTGCTAAAATGACTGCTATTGCACTAGCGTATCTTGACAGTGAAGAAAAACATTCGGCACAAACGCTCCATACCAAAAAAATTGCAACGTATTCAAGATTTTTGTAATAAATAGAAAGAGTTATTCCTAAAACCACCGAAACGATTGCACTTATTCCCACACGATAAATATAGCACACGGCAAGAATAATCACGATTGAAAGGCTTTTCCAAAGCAAAGGCGTAAAGTAGTTACAAAGTCCAAGACCGAAAAGTGAAGTAACTACGGCGATTGACGCTACTTCTTCAAAGTTAAGTTTAAATTTTAATCCTTTTTCCGAAACGGCTTTACCTGCAATCATTGTTAAAAAAGATAAAAGAGCGGTTAAAAGAACGCAAAGTATTCGTTTTTCGGTGATAATTTGGTTTGCTGTGTTACCTAAAAATATAAACCCCGTAAGACCAATTATGGTAAACGCTACGGCTTCAAATCGCATTTTAATATTACACTTTTTATATATTAACGTTACGATAGTAAAAACGCCAGCACAAATAAATCCTGCACCCAACAGTCCTGGATTAGATAAAAATAAAAACGATGCTAAATAGGATAGCGAACTTATTATGATTGAACTGCCTAACGAAAGCGCTGTGACGTAAATTGCAGTAGAATAGGGCAAAACTTCTTGTTCTAAGCAATTGAACACGGTAAAGCAAACAAACAGTGCTATGTGAGATAGTACGTTTATATAATCAAAATTACTGCGAAATGTTTTCAAAATTTTTCTCCTTATCGTTGACTTAAAGTGTTTTTCATTATATAATAAAAACAAGCATAAAAATTATAATATTTTGGCTTATTAAGGCGTAAAAAGGCTTAATGAAATTTAATAAGCGTTATAATAAAAACTTTTGTTAAAATAGTTGGCAAAGCCTACTAAATTAAAGTAAAATAATAGTGATAAAAAATAAAGGTGGCAGTTATGATAAAAGTTGGTATAGTAGGTTATGGAAATCTTGGCAGGGGCGTAACTCTTGCTGTAAATAGTGCAGAAGACTTAGAGTGTGTTGGTATTTTTACCCGTCGTGCACCTGAAAGTGTTAAACCCGTGGTTGATTTTCCTGTATACTCAATGGAAAAATTAAACGATTTTAAGGGAAAAATTGACGTGTTGCTTCTTTGCGGTGGTAGTGCAACCGACTTGCCTAATACGACCGCTCAGTTACTAAAAGATTTTAACACGGTCGATTCTTTTGATACGCACGCAAAAATACCCGAATACTTTGAAAAATTAGATGCTGTTGCAAAAGAAAACGGCACGCTTTCAGCAATAAGTATCGGTTGGGACCCCGGTGTTTTTTCTATCGCAAGAATGCTTTTCGGTGCGGTGCTTCCCGACGGAAAAGATTACACTTTTTGGGGCAAGGGCGTTTCGCAAGGGCATAGCGACGCTATAAGAAGAATTAAAGGCGTAAAAAACGCTATTCAATACACTATTCCAAAAGAAGATGCCTTAAACGCAGTTAGAAACGGCTCTAATCCCGAACTTTCTACAAGGGAAAAGCACTTGCGTGAATGCTTTGTTGCAATAGAAGACGGTGCGGATAAAAACGCAATAGAAAGTGAAATAAAGAATATGCCAAACTACTTTGCCGATTATGATACGATAGTAAATTTTGTTTCGGCAGAAGAAGTTTTGACTATGCAGAAAAAACTTTCGCACGGTGGGTTTGTGTTCCGTTCGGGAAACACCACTAATGAAAATTCGCACTTGCTTGAACTTTCGTTAAGGCTTGACTCTAACCCCGAATTTACGGGTAGCGTTCTTACTGCTTACGGCAGGGCGGTTGCTAAGCTTCATAAAGAAGGCAAAACGGGTTGCGTAACAGTTTATGATATTCCGCTTAAATACCTTTCACCGCTAACAAACGAACAGTTAAGAAAAAATTTACTATAATAAATAACGGCACGCTTTAAAGCGCGCCGTTTTAATAAAAATAAAGGAGAAAAATATGGCAAGAAGAAAATCAAAGAAAAAAACGTCGGCAAAGTCTATTTTTTTAAGCATACTTTTTTTGATTATAATAATTGCAGGTTATTACGTTTATAATAATTATATTAAAAAACCGCAACCTGTAATTGAAGCAAAAGGCGCAATATCATTTCACTTTATGATGCTTGGTAACGCCAACACGGGCGATAGTATCTATATAAAAGCAGGTGAAAATGATATACTTATTGATGCTGGTAGTAAAGAGAACAGTATAGATGATATAAAAAACTATATGGATAATTTCGTTACGGATAATAAA
>JAGASB010000005.1 GCA_017621955.1 Clostridia bacterium
AGCTTTGAATTTATGTTGCCACTTTGCACCAACTTCTACGATATCACCGCAGAATTCGTGCCCGATAATAACGGGGTTTGTAGCAATGTCAGTGGGAACTCTCTTGTGGTCCTCACCTTGAATAGCAGCCTTGTAACTTGACATACAAATACTGTCAGATACAACGCGTGCAAGAATTTCATTATCTTTGATTGCGGGCAATTCAAACTCTTCAAGTCTTAAATCGCTTTTGCCGTAAAGTCTTACTGCTTTGGTTTTCATATTGTGCAGTATCCTCCTATTTTTTATTCGTTCATATTATAACATATATATTTATATTTTGAACCCCCTTGTAATTAAGTTGCAAAAAAATAATTTTTATGTTAAAATATAATCACAAATGAACAATAATGAACACGGTTTACAATCCAAATGGTGTAAATAAGGAGAAAATTATGCTTTCTTTGGAAAGACAGGAAGAAATTTTAGAAATTTTGAACAAAAATAAATCGGCTACGGTTGAAGAACTTGCGCAAGAGCTTTTCGTTAGCGGTGCTACTATTAGGCGTGACCTTCGCTCTATGGAAAAGCAAGGGCTTATCAAAAGGTCGCACGGTGGCGCTATGCCGTTTAAGTCAAGTGCCGAAGAATCTGCGTTTGCGATAAGAGAGCAAGAAAATACGGTTGCCAAAAAAACTATTGCCAACCTTGCCGTTAAACTTATCAATAACGGCGATTCGGTTTTTTTAGATTCAAGTTCAACCACGGGGCTTATTATCCCTATGCTAAATAACTTTAAATATCTTTCGGTAACGACTACGGGGTTAAGAAACGCACTTTTGCTTTCTCAAACAAACAACGTTAAAATTTATATTGCAGGTGGACAAATCCAAAACCACTCTAACTCTATTATCGGCACTGACACTATGGATTACATTTCACGCATACACGCTGACATCACGCTTATTTCCTGTTCGGGCTTAGACTTAGAAAACGGATTTACCGACGCAAGTATAGAGCAAGCAAAACTAAAACAACAAATGCGTAAAAACTCAAATAAAGTCGCTATGCTTTGCGATAGCACAAAGTTTAACAAAACTTTCCTTTGCACCGATTTTTATTTTAACGATATAGATTATCTCATTACTGAAAAGACACCCCCTATCGAATACGTTGAAAAAATCGCACGCACCAAATGCAAAATTATTACACCACAAAACACTAATTTTTAACCCAAATGAACAAAAATGAAAACAACGGAAAGGCGTGCCTTTCCGTTGTTTTTTTATAACGTTGTTACATTATTGCCGACAATATTACTCTAACCCCCTAAATTTTCTCTTTAATCTAAGTTCAGTATTTAACGTTTTCTTTCTTATTCTAATTGTTTTTGGGGTTACTTCAAGCATTTCGTCGTCGTTGATAAATTCCATTGCTTCTTCTAAACTCATAATCTTTGGCGTTTCTAAGCGGAGTGCATCGTCAGAACCTGATGCACGGGTGTTGGTAAGGTGTTTTTTCTTACAAACGTTTACGCTTATATCTTCATTTTTAGGACATACGCCTACGACCATACCTTCATAGACAGGCGTACCAGCACCGATGAAGAGTTGCCCCCTACCTTGTGCATTGAAAAGTCCGTACGTTACCGCTTCGCCCGTTTCAAACGCTACGAGCGAACCAGTTGACCTTCTTTCAATATCACCCTTAAATTCTTCATAGCCATAGAATATTGTATTGAACACACCTTCGCCACGAGTTTCAGTTAAAAATTGTGATTTATAGCCAAACAATCCCCTTGCAGGAACTTTAAATTCAAGTCTTATACGGCTACCGATGTTTTCCATTTGTAAAAGTTCACCCTTTCTAACGCCCATACTTGAAAATACACTGCCCGTCTTATCTTCGGGAACGTCAACGACAAGCCTTTCCATAGGTTCTTTCGTTACGCCGTTTTCTTCCTTATACATAACTTTCGGTGCACCGACTTGGAATTCATAACCTGCACGGCGCATAGTTTCAATCAAGATTGAAAGGTGCATTTCACCCCTACCGCAAACCCTATAAGAGTCGGCAGAATCGGTTTCTTCAACACGGAGCGAAACGTCTTTAAGCATTTCTTTAAATAGTCTATCACGAAGATGCCTTGTAGTGACAAACTTACCTTCTTTACCAGCAAACGGACTGTCGTTTACCGAAAAGAGCATTTCAACGGTAGGTTCGCTTATCTTAACAAACGGAAC
>JAGASB010000306.1 GCA_017621955.1 Clostridia bacterium
CAAAATCATCTTTCCCAAAACAAATGCTTTTAGAGTTCTGTATTATTGGCAATATCAATTCGGCAAGTTCCGTGTAATCTTCTACCTTAGTAGATTGATTAAAAAATTTTTTAACTTTGCTTTTGGGAGACTTTCTTTGTGATACATCAACGGATTTATTGATTATCATTTCTTCCCTGATAATCTTAAAAGTTTCATCGACAAGAATATAGCCAAGCATATATATCTGCGAACCTTTTATTCTTTCCGTATCCCAAACCAAATAGTTCATACTTTTCCTTTCCTTAGTAGTCTATTCTACTAAAAATCTTTCCGTCAATTCCAAATATCATATCTATCGGAATAAGGTCTCCCGTAGTCATTTGTATTTGACGTTCATAAGTCTTAATTTTCTTTACCACACCTGTAATTGTAATGTACGCTCCACCTTGTTTCTTTTCATCGGGTTTGAAGAACGTAATCGTTATTTCAGGCTTATTTTCCAACTGCTCCATAAGAAACAATATTTTCTCGTTCATTATGGCTTTCATTTCTTCCGACGGTTCACTATATTCGTCAGTCAAGCGTGCCGTTTCTTTAATAGAATCTGCGTGTCCCGTTAAAGCGGCAAATGGAGAAAACTGTGCAGCACGGTCATAATTCGACATTTTTTGACGTTTTTCTGACTGATGATGCGGTAAATCAATTATATCTGCGTACTTGTTTCTTGCATCTTCACTCACGCCTTGTGTCCCCCTATCTGCTCATTTCGGTCTTTTGCCGTTGCTCCCTCTTGGAGATTCATACCTTTGAGAATAGCATTTTTACCGAATTTCTTTTTAATTCCTAATACAGCTTTCTGCATATTTTTCTCACGCTTTTCTTCTTTTTTCTCTTCTTCAACCTTAGCGTAATCAGTAAAAATATCCATCTGAACATAGCCTTTTTCTTGTGCGGCTTGTTCTTCGGTCAAGAGTTTTGCAGTACAAACGTTAATACGTCTTACAAGCAAGTCCTTATTTATTATTTTATCGTACAATTCAAGGGTTGCTTCGGTTATTATCTTTGTGGACGACGTATATCTATCAAGATTTTTTGTTCCGTGTGCGTGTTTTGGAATATATCTTCCGTAATGGTCTACGGTAACTTCACCGTAATATTTGTTTCTTATCTCAGGGTTTGTCAAGTTTTCTATATCATACCCAATCGTTAAAACTATTTGATTCGTTACAAGTCCTTTATCTACCAAGTCAAGTACGAGTAAATCTATCATTTCACTTACTATCAAACGTGCTTGCTTTGCATCATACGGGCAATGTAAAACTTGCCCTGAACTAAGACTATTTGTGCTTGGTTTATATGCCTTAATATCTGACATTAAACACGGTTCCCAACCCCAAGCGTAGTCTATTAAAAGTTCTGCGTTAATACCAAACAACTTATAGAGTAAATCTTCATTGTGCCAATCGGTAGATTTCCCAAGAGAACATCTTGCAACATCTCCCATTGTATATAAACCGTGCGCTTCGAGTTTTTCCGCATAACCACGTCCTACTCTCCAAAAGTCCGTCAACGGTCTATGATTCCACAATTTTTCTCTATATGTCTTTTCATCAAGTTCGGCAATACGCACGCCGTCTTTATCTGCTTCTACGTGTTTTGCAACTATATCCATTGCAACCTTACAAAGATAAAGATTTGTTCCTATACCTGCCGTTGCAGTAATTCCCGTTTCTTTCAAAACGTCTTTGATTACAGTACGTACCAAATTATGTGCAGTTGTCTTTCTTGCCTTGATATAATCAGTCGCATCAATAAACACCTCGTCTATTGAGTAGTCGTGTATATCTTCGGGAGCAAAATATTTAAGATAGATACCGTAAATCTTATTACTATATTTAGAATACAAAGCCATTCTCGGTGGCGCTGTAATATAGTCAATAGCTAACGAAGGGTTTGCCTTTAACTCTAAATCGTTCCAAGACGAACCCTCCAACTTTCGATTGGGCGCTTTCCATCTGCGCTC
>JAGASB010000307.1 GCA_017621955.1 Clostridia bacterium
CCCAATATTCTTCTACCGAATATTGGGGAAAAGAAGACGAATCATATATGGGAGATAAGTATTATAACGGAATAGCTGGAACAATTTCTCTTGATAAGGAGCAGTGGTTGTTATTAGTAAACAAATATTATAAAACAACCAAATAATACAAAGTCCGAAAAAATCGGGCTTTGTGTTTTTAAAAATACCTATTGACAAAAAGTAGCAAAAATTAAAAAGGACTTTATCGCTTTATGATAAAGTCCTTAGTTGTTTTTATAATGATTATTCCCACTCAATAGTGCCGATAGGCTTGGGGGTAAGGTCAAATAAAACTCTGTTTATTCCGTCTACTTCGTGAGTAATTCTATCAGTTATAACGTGTAAAACTGAATAGGGGATTTCTTCAATAGTGGCGGTCATAGCGTCTACTGTATTAACGGCACGAATGATTGCGGGCCAACCTTCGTATCTCTTTCCGTCTTTTACGCCAACACTCTTCATATCGGGAACGGCGATAAAATACTGCCAAACTTTGCTAGCAAGTCCGCTCTTATCGAATTCTTCACGAAGGATTGCGTCCGCTTCACGCAAAGCGTGTAATCTATCACGAGTGATAGTGCCAAGACATCTAACGCCAAGACCTGGACCGGGGAATGGTTGACGGTCTACCATCGAAGACGGAAGACCTAACGCCCTACCTACCATACGAACTTCATCTTTATACAAAAGTTTAACGGGTTCAACAAGTTCAAACTGCATATCTTCGGGAAGACCACCGACGTTGTGATGCGCTTTAACGCCGTCACTTTCGATTATATCGGGATAGATAGTGCCTTGTGCAAGGAAAGATATACCTTCAAGTTTGCTAGCTTCTTCATCGAAAACTTTAATAAATTCTCCACCGATAATTTTTCTTTTGGTTTCGGGTGCTGAAACGCCTTTAAGTAAATCTAAGAAACGGTCGGTTGCGTCAACGTAAATAAGGTTTGCATCTAAGCCGTTCTTAAAAACTTCAATAACCTGTTCACTTTCGCCCTTTCTCATTAAGCCGTGGTTGACGTGTACGCAAATGAGTTGTTTGCCGATAGCCTTAATTAAAAGCGCAGCAACAACAGAGCTGTCAACACCGCCTGAGAGCGCAAGAAGAACTTTTTTATCGCCCACTTGTTCACGGATTAACTTAACCTGTTCGTCAATAAAAGCATTGGCAAGTTCGGTGGTGATAATGCGTTCCATATTTTCTGGTCTTTTGTTACTATCCATATTAAACTCCGTATCAATTTATGTTTTTAATAATTATAACACTAAGGGCGGTTTAATTACAAGTTTATTTTATCAAAAAATTTATATATTTTTATTAATTTTTTTTAACTTATATATAATTTGAAAAAATAATTCAACTATAATTTTAAAATCCGTTTGTTTTTGGCACTATTTATGGTATAATGAAACAGTTAAATAGTGATTTATAAATTCACGGAAAAATTTTAGAAGGTGTATTTATGGCAAACAAAGATTTAGCAAGCAATACTGAAAGGGAAAAGTTTGGGTCTAGACTTGGGTTTATCTTAATATCCGCAGGTTGTGCTATCGGGCTTGGCAACGTATGGCGTTTTCCCGCAATAGTAAGTTCTTACGGTGGTGCAGCGTTTATTTTATTGTATTTGTTCTTTTTAGTGTTTTTTGGACTGCCTATTATGACTATGGAATTTGCCGTAGGTAGAGCTAGTCAAAAGAGCATTGCACGTTCTTTTACAGAGTTAGAACCTAAAAATTCCAAGTGGCACGTTTACAGTTGGGTTGGGTATATCGGCAACTTTCTTTTAATGATGTTCTATACGGTCGTTACCGCTTGGATGTTCATTTATTTTTTCAAGATGATTGCAGGTGATTTTGCAGGGCGTAC
>JAGASB010000308.1 GCA_017621955.1 Clostridia bacterium
CAAAATCAATGCGAAAAGTAATAACCGATTTAGAAGAGAATATTTTGGAACGTTCTCCAAATTTTGGTTGTTTAGAGCTTCGTAATAATATAAGTTTATATCTTGCTCGTAGTCGTGGTATTCACGCTACTCCCGAACAAATAGTGATAGGCGCAGGTTCGGAATATCTTTACGGTCAAATCACTTCTCTTTTAGGTCGTAATAATATAATTGCAATAGAAAGTCCGTCTTATAAGCAAATAGAACAAGTTTATAAGTCTTTGGACATAAACTACGTAAAATTAAAACTTGGACACGATGGCATTGATAGTTCTGAATTATGGAACTGCAATGCAACCATTTTACACGTTTCGCCCTATCGTAGTTTCCCAAGTGGAGTTTCTGCAAGTGCTTCTAAAAAACACGAATACTTATCTTGGGCTAATGATAAAGGCAAATATATTATTGAAGATGATTTTGAGTCAGAGTTTTCTATATCTAAAAAACCCGAAGAAACGCTTTTTGCCACAACGAAAGCAAATAATGTAATATACCTTAATACGTTTTCTAAAACCATTTCTTCTGCTTTGCGTATTGGATATATGGTATTACCTACCCAACTTGTTCCCGTATTCCAAGAAAAACTTGGTTTTCATTCTTGTACCGTGCCAACCTACATTCAATATCTCGTTGCAGAACTAATAGCAAACGGCGACTTTGAAAGGCATATAAATAGAGTTAGACGTCAAAAACGCCTTGCTGAAAAACATATATAATCTAAAACGTTATGTTGACATTAACGAATTTCTAAAAATTCTATAAAATACTTGCAGGGTTGCATTTACGGGTGACATATTTGTAAACTTAAAAGATTTAACAAAAAAGCAAGCTGAATATAATCATTACGCACCGATACTTATGACTTCGGTTGATACTGATTCAGAGTTATGTGCAAAAGAACGTTCTGCTTTCTTACAAAGATTAGGTGTTGGGAAATGGAATATTTTCGGTGGACACGGACAAAAGAAAAAATATTTACCACAAACGGTAAAATAAACAAAAAAAGGGCTACGCCATAAAGTGCTCTTCTCTTAGGGATTTTTTGAAACATTAAAAATTTATAGGAAATTGTACTTTCAAGCGGAGAAAAATCGGATTCCATTACGGGGTCTGATTTTTTTGTTTAACTCTCGTTATTAAATGGCGAGAGTTTTCTTTATACAATCTTAATGCCGACGAGAAAAATCATAACGTATTCTTTATAAGAAATATAGTACAATGATAAGCGAAGAAAGATATTCTAGAGGTGTGTTTATGGAAGTTAAAACAAAATTCAAATTATCTTCCTTTCAAATTATTTTACTCGGTTTTGCAGCAGTAATTTTTATTGGGGCATTTTTGCTTTCCCTTCCTATATCGAGCAAATCGAGCGAATGGACTTCCTTTATTGATTCTTTGTTTACGTCAACGTCAGCCGTATGCGTGACGGGACTCGTTGTTTTTGATACGGCAACGCATTGGACGATTTTTGGGCAAATAATAATATTGATTTTAATCCAAATCGGTGGTATGGGTATTGTAACGGTAGCGATATCGTTTGCGCTACTTTCAGGTAAAAAAATTGGTCTTTTTAGTCGTGGCACGATGAAAGAAGCAATATCTGCTCCAAGCGTAGGCGGCATAGTTCGTTTAGTTGGCTTTATAATAAAAGGAATATTTGTTATAGAACTAATCGGAACTTTAATAATGCTTCCCATTTTTTGTAAAGATTATGGAGTTGAAGGAATTTGGATGGCAATATTTCACTCTGTATCTGCATTTTGCAATGCGGGGTTTGATATTATGGGGACGAAAAGTGGAGATTTCAGTTCGCTAACAAATTTTTCTGCACAACCCATAATTAGTATAACTGTTATGCTGTTAATTGTAATAGGCGGTATTGGTTTTCTTGTATGGGAAGACGTTTGCAAGCATAAATGGAGCGTAAAGAAATATAGAACTCAAAGTAAAGTCGTTCTACTTGTAACGGGACTTTTAATCCTTTTCCCTTCTGTTTATTTCTTTTTCTTTGAGTTTACTACTTTACCGATAGGCGAAAGAATTCTCGTTTCTTTATTTCAAGCCATAACCCCGAGAACGGCAGGATTTAATACGGCAAGTTTAACCGCTATTAGTGGAACAGGCTTGTTGCTTATGATAATTCTTATGTTAATTGGAGGCTC
>JAGASB010000309.1 GCA_017621955.1 Clostridia bacterium
AATTGCCTATTCGCGCCGATTACGTTGGGAAAAACATTCCCACGTCAAGAGAAGAAATTGTTTCAGTATCGTTTGATGATACGGGTGATAAAGCCGTTATATTGAAACGACAATAAAATAAAGGAGATAAATATTTATGAAAAACACGAAAAACACATTAAACGTACTTTCTTACGTTGCGCTTGTTATTATTGCGTTATTGTTAGTTATATCGCGCTTTTTGCCTATCGTAGGTATCAATATCAGCGGACCTATCGTAAGTTTGTTGTCTACGGTAAAAGACGTATTTGTTTTGATAGTAATAGGGATATCCGCTTATAATTTTACGGCTGGTAACGTAAAGTGGGTAAAAATTCTTTTTTGGGTTGCAATTATAGTTTATATTGTGGCAACCGTACTCCTTTGGATTTGAATTTGTTAAAAGGACGGGATTAACGTGGCAAAACCATTAGTGGCTGTCGTCGGCAGGCCAAACGTAGGCAAATCTACGTTTTTTAATAAAGTAGTCGGCAAAAAAATATCAATAGTAGAAAATTTTCCAGGTGTAACTAGGGATAGGCTATATGCTGACGCAGAGTGGTGCGGTCGGTATTTTACGCTTGTTGATACGGGTGGGCTTGAATTAAAGTCCACGGATGAAATGTGGATGCATATTCAAAAACAAGCAGAAATAGCAATAGAAACAGCTGACGTAATAATACTTTTTACCGATGCAAAAACAGGGTTTAACGCATCAGATGAAGACGTGGCTATGAAACTTAGAAAATCAGGTAAGCCGGTTGTTCTTGCTGTCAATAAACTTGACAACTATAACCCCGAAAAGTTATATGAATTTTATAACTTAGGACTTGGCGAGCCGTTTGGTATTTCCGCCGAACACGGCACGGGAATAGGTGAACTTCTTGACGAAGTAGTCGACAAATTTAATAGTGAGGGTGAAAAGGAAGACGATGATTCTATTAAACTTGCAGTGGTTGGAAAACCAAATGCAGGTAAGTCAAGTTTATGTAATAAATTACTAGGTTTTGATAGAACGATTGTGTCTGACATAGCAGGCACTACAAGAGATGCGATAGACACGCCTTTTATTTATAATAATCAAAAATATACGCTTATTGATACGGCAGGTATTAGAAAGAAAAAAAGCGTTGAGGAAGATTTAGAATATTATAGTGTTTTGCGTGCACTTGGTGCTATCCGTAGAGCTGACGTTTGCATTATGATGATTGATGCTTCTAAAGGTGTAACTGAACAGGACGTTAAGATTTGCGGTTATATTCACGAACAAGGCAAACCGTCTGTAATAGTTATGAATAAGTGGGATTTAATCGAAAAGGATACGAACACAATAAATAAATTTAACTTTGACCTTAAAGAAGCCTTAAAGTTTATGGATTACGTTTTGCCTGTTTACGTTTCAGCTAAAACAGGTCAAAGAACGGATAAAATATTAAATTTAGCAGTTCAAGCTTTGGATAATGCGAATAGGCGAATTTCTACGGGACAACTAAACGATTTAATATTAGATTGCGTGCGTGCAAGTGAACCGCCGTCAATGAACGGTAAAAGGCTTAAAATCAAGTATGCAACTCAACTTGGTACGAACCCACCCAATTTTATTTTATTCGTTAATGAAACTGCACTTTTACATTTTTCGTATAAAAGATATCTTGAAAATTGCATAAGGAAGGCGTATGATTTTTCGGGTACGCCAATTAAAATAACGGCAAGGGAAAATAACGATGACGACTGATATTATAATTTTAGTGTTATTTGCCATAGTTAGTTACTTTTTCGGTAATATAAACTGGGCAATAATTATTTCAAAATCTAAAAAAACCGATATAAGAAAAATGGGTAGTGGTAATCCTGGTACTCTTAATATGAGCAGAAATTTAGGCTTGAAGTTTGGACTGCTTACTTTCTTTTTAGATATAATGAAAGGCGTTATTCCTACGCTTGTAGTATTCTTTGTGTTTCAAGGTAAGTATTTTGGTGGTTCAGAGTTTGC
>JAGASB010000310.1 GCA_017621955.1 Clostridia bacterium
TCTTGTAGCAAAGTCAACGCCTTTACGGGTTAGACGTTTTAGTTCGTAATAATCTTCGCCGTCGTGGTGATAACCCCAGATTTTCAAATGTCCGTCTTCGTCATAAAAGCGAACTCTATCAAGGTGTGAAATTCCACGTAATAGTTCTTGAGGGTTATGTATAAATTGCCCACATTCAGCAGGTCCATTCCAGCGACCATTTGTTCCTTTAAGTAGATAGATGTCACCACTTAAAAGCCTATACATTTTGTCGTAGAAATCTTGCCACGCCAAATTGTCTTGGTCGTCCATTTCGTTATATACCATTTGTTCGGGAACATCTTCTTCGGTTTTCCAATCGTGTTCGTAAGCAAAGGTATCAAATAAGAATTTTCTTGTTTCGTTAAACCCCATATAATTATCGGTGTTGTCATAAAGAATAGTAATTTTGTTTTTCATAGTTAAATCTCCTTATTTTATTTCTATCTTTTTAAGTTGAATGATAGAGTGGAACATATAATATTCGTCCATCACGCAACTCCAATAAAGGTCTTCTTGCTTTGTTGGGTCGCCGTATTCTTCTACAGAGTAGCCTTTAAGAATTGTTCCGTTAGGCTTGAATACGTCTGCAACCCATGACATATCTGCTGTTTTTTCGTTTTGAATGATAGCGTTATATCTTTCAAGAGCTTTGTCGTAATCAAAAAAGAGTTCGGTTTTAACGTCGCAACTATCTTCAACGCTCCAATCAAACTCTACCATATATACATAATTTTGTTTCATAGTTAATTCTCCTTTATAATTCCGTCAACGTCGTCTGCATAATATTGAAAATTAGCAGTATTAAAAATAGCCGTGCATTTAATATCGCCATATTGAACGATATATGCGTTAGGTATTTTATGACAAAATAGCGTTTGTGGTCCTAGAACCGTAATTTCGCCCATTTTGCCATCAAGTGAGTGTATGTGTGCCTGTGTCTTAAATGGTTTCATTTTTGTTTTCTCCTTATTCACAATAATCTTTTAAGTCGTTAATATTTTCTAACGGTATAGGTTTATCAAGTATTCCCATACAGTAGTCATAATCATAAAATTCAGCAGGATTTTCTTCCATTGCTTTTAATAGGTGAATAGCAACAAAGAACATACCTTCGTTAATTTTTTTGATTATAAAGGTCTTTAATTCGTCATAAGACGTTATAGTGTCAAACGTTTCAGATAGTTTATTTACAGCGTCGTTAAATTCCATATCTTTAAGTTCCTTTTCCGTCATTTTTGTAATACTCCTTTAGTTTTATAAAATCGTTATATTTTGTATCTTCTGCAAGAAATTTATTTACGTAAGTTATAAGGTCTTGTTTCTTACCAGAGCAGGCGATAAGTTTTATCATATTGCTGTTAGCTTCACATATATCGTGGAGAGCGTATTCAGACAATAAAGCGATTTGTTCGTTATTTTCGTTTATATGGTTTAGAACGAAAATGGCAGTTAAAATAGTTTCAATTTCTTTAGTTCGTTTCATAGTTTAATCTCCTTAACCTGTGATTTGTAATAATTCGTTTTTATCAATAAGATAAGCTGTTTGATTATTATAAATTTTGTTATATGCAGCTTCGTCACCAGAGAACTCTTTAACAAGTTCTTTTTCTTCGCTAGTCATATCGTTATAGGCTTTTTTACCGTATGATGGGGGAAGCCAGCCTTTGCGTTGTGATGCGAATAAATTGAAGTTGTCAAGTAAGTCTTGATTTCTAAACTTGATATGGCAA
>JAGASB010000311.1 GCA_017621955.1 Clostridia bacterium
ATATTTTGAAAAATCTTTTTGATAGTTTTCTTCTCTCCAGTCAAGTAAAGTGTGATAAAAAAACGGAACAATGCCGCTTTCGTTACACGCAGAAACAAACTCTTTGATTAAATCCCTTTTACTTGCTGAATGAACTGCGTCGTAATCACTTAATCCGCAAGTATCAAAAAGTGAAAACCCGTCGTGATGGCGTGTGGTTAAAGTTATATACTTGCACCCTGCAAGTTTTGCCGTATTAACCAACTCTTTCGCCCAAGTTTGTTTAACAAAAAATTGTTGACTTAAACTTTCATATTCGCTTTTATCTGCATTTGGGTTTAAATGCAAATACCACTCGCCTTTTCCCACAATGCTATAAAGCCCAAAATGAACGAAAAGTCCAAAGCCTAATTTTTCAAAATCGGCTATGTAATTATTTTTCATAAATCACCTTAAAACACATTAAATGTAAATTAAACTTCCCTATTAAAATATCCTTTTAACTCAACAGGATTTTTTGCCGTAAGCTCAATTTCTCCAAGAATTGCTTTAACAACCGCACGTTGCGTTGCATCAACACAAGAAAATGCATTTATATACTCTTTAACGTACGGAAAATCGTAAAGTTTATATGGGTCACCAAAAGAAATAAACACACAACGTGGATGTTGCAACACGTAACCACGCCAAAAAAGCATGATATTGTTCCACCCAACACGAAGAGTTGCTCCGTGATAATCTTGTGCGGACATTTTACAATTAATACAAATTAAGTCATAGTTGTCCATAATTTCTTTAACTTCTTTATGTTTTGCTGTGAAAATTTCATCAACTTGATAACCACGCTCTACAAAAGCCTGTTTCATTGCAGAAAATTCTTTACCCGTGGGTTCTTTATGAAAGAACGGTTCAACCATATTTAAAAATAAAACTTTAGAGCCTTTTTTTAATTCTAAAGGAAAAATATTATTATAATCACGAACTATTTTAATACTTTCATCAGCAATTTTCTGTGCTATTTGATTAAAATTATTATCGACAACAATTTCGCTTTCTATTGCAGTTTGAGATTCAAATAATCTTGCTTTTTCTTTAAGTTTTAAAACCCTAATACACGCATCTTTAAGTCTATCATATGACAATTGACCATTGTTAACCGCTTGCAAAATATTCTCGAAATCAGTTGGTTCTGGGAATAAAATCATATCCCCACCGCATTTTAAGAATTTTACGCCTATATCTTCTAATTTTTCTACCCTTGCTGCAACGCCTATCATGCTCATCGCATCAGAAACGATACAACCGTCAAAACCAAGTTTGCCTTTTAATAAATCAGTCATAAGACTTTTAGATAATACAGCCGGTGGCGCACCAAAAAAAGCGTCAATATCTTCTTCAAAACATTTTAAAGAAGAATGAGCAACCATAATTGACGGAGTACCTGCTTTTATCATTTCCTTATAAACGAAACCGTAAGTTTCCATCCATTTTTCAAAAGACAAGGTATTTTCTGTAGTTACAAAATGAGAATTTCTGTCATCTAAACCTTGCCCAGGAAAGTGCTTGCAAGCAGTAACCATATACCCATTTTCTTGAACACCTTCAATAAATGCCCTTGCTATCTTTACAATTTGTTGCGGGCTATCAGATATTGCCCTATTATTACATTCTGGGCAATTAAAATTATAATTGATATCTACAACGGGCGAAAAAGTCCAATGAA
>JAGASB010000042.1 GCA_017621955.1 Clostridia bacterium
AATGTATAATATAATGATAAAAATTTTTGCGTTTATGGAGAAGTTATGAAAGGTTGGAAGATTATTAAACCTTCAACACTAAAAGAACAAGAACTGTCTGAACAGTTTGAGTCTAGTGCGCTCGCCAAGGTTAAAATAACCAAGGCGCTTATTACGCTTGCTGACGTTTTAAGGTTTAATGGCGAACTTGATTCTAAAAACGTTGTTTTAGGTAGTTACGGCATCGGTGTTGTTAGCGAAACCGAAACCAATCTTTTTGGTCTTGAAAAAGGCAAACACGTTTACATCGAACCAAGTAGAGAGTGTTTAGAGTGTTATAATTGTAAAAGTGGTTCCCCCACCAAATGTTCAAACCTACAAATTGCAGGTGAAGACTTTGACGGATTTTTAAGCGATTTTACAAGCGTTGACCCTGGCAAACTTTTCATTTTGCCCGAAAGTGTAGGCGCACTTGAAGCGCTTTTTATCGAACACATTTCGCTTGCCATATCAATAGTTGATAAATTAGGTATTCAAAAAGGTGACTACGTTTCTATAATCGGCGCAAACAATTTTGGGAATATTCTTGCTCAATTATTAATCTATTATCAGGCAGTCCCTATCGTAATGACTACTAACGAAGAAGATTTTGAAATCGCTAAAAGTTCAGGAATTTATTACGTTTTAGGTCCTGACGATAACTGGCAAAAAGAAGTCGCCTCAATAACTAGCGGTAGAATGACTAAAAGCGTAGTATATATTTCCGATTGTAATATCCCCGCAGCAAAGGCATTTGCACTTGCTTCATATAATGCAAGCGTTGCGTTTACGGGAATTTACTATAAAAACAATGCTATATCCTTTGCCCCCGCAATAAAGAAACAACTTCAAATCCTTTGCATTAACAGTGGTTTTGGCAACACTGCAACAAGCATCAACTTAATAGCAAATAAAGCCATTAACCTATCCCACTTAAAACTTGATAGTTCAAGTTACGATGCAGTTCCTTTTACCCTTGAAAAGATGAGCGATATGCTTGATAAGCAAGGGAAAATCTATGAAACCGTGGTTGATTTAGTGTAAAGTTAATTATAGACATATAAAAAAGGTCGCACTTGCGACCTTTTTTTATTCTTCTTTTGCTTTACGACAAAACAGCAATCTTAAAAATTTCCTGATTATCGTTGGCGGTTTAATACAACAAATTTTCATAAAACTACCTCGCTATATAATATATGCAAGCAAAGAAGATTTTTGTCAAATTAATTAAATTTCACGCAATTCTCTTATAATTTTAGCTCTATCAACTTCGTTAAACACCGTGCTTCCGGCAACTATTACGTTTGCACCTGCGTCCTTAACAAGTCTAACGTTTTCTTTATTAATACCACCGTCTATTTCAAGGTCAATATCTTTTCCCGTGCTTTCAATTAATTTTCTTGCTTGTTCTAACTTAGGAAGTACGTCGGGAATAAACTTTTGACCGCCAAACCCTGGATAAACACTCATAAGTAAAACCATATCACAAACGTCGATAACGTCTTCTAAAACCTTAACTTCGGTATTCGGGTTTATAACCGCACCGCATTTTACACCAAGGTCTTTGATTGCAAGCAACGTTTCTTTAAGTTTATCGCCACACGCTTCGTGATGGACCGTTATGATATCCGCACCTGCATCAGCAAACTGTTTAATATAATTCCAAGGGTTTACTATCATTAAATGGCAATCAAATATACCTTTGCTGTATGGTCTAATTTCCTTAACAAATTTTGGTCCAAACGATATGTTTTTAACAAAACTTCCGTCCATAACGTCTATATGCAAAACATCAGCGCCGTCACGTGTGATGTTTGCAACTTCTTCGCCTGCCCTAGCAAAATCTGCTGATAAAATCGATGGTGCAATCTTAATCTTTTTCATAAATTTTTCTCCTTTTTGCAATATCATTATAAATTTCAACGTATCTAACGTATCTTTCTTTTGAAAATTGTTCGCTATCCACTAACTCTTTAACCTTACAATCGGGTTCACTTATGTGTGTGCAACCACGGAACTTACAGTATTTTGAAACTTCAAAATACTCAGGATAGCACTCAATTATTTCATCGACGTCAACGTCCGCATCTAAAACTGCGAACCCCGGCGAATCAATAAGTTTAATATCGTCTTGTTCAAATATTTCTGAACGTGTAGTAGTATGTTTACCCCTTAAAATCTTCTCGCTGAGTTCACCCGTTTTAAGATTCAAGCCAAACATTGCGTTCACTATTGAAGTTTTGCCCGCTGCACTTTGCCCTGCAAGAACTGACAACTTACCTTTAAGTTTTTCTTTTAGTTCTAAAATACCAACGCCCGTTTTAGACGAAACGCTTAATATTTCTATACCCAAATCTTTATATTCATTTCTAATCAATTCTAATACTTGGTCGCCAACGTCTTGCTTGTTTACTACTATTATTAGGTCGACGTTTTCTTTTACTGCATTTATATAAAGTTTATCTAGTAAATAAAGGTCGGGTTTTGGTTCGGGGGCAAACACAG
>JAGASB010000312.1 GCA_017621955.1 Clostridia bacterium
AAAAACGAAATTAAGTATGCTGTTATTTACTCTATGATAATGGACTTGTATGAGCAAGGAAGTATTGACAAAGCAACAGCAGAGAAAATAAATAGTAAGTGTGCAGAACAATTAGAGTGCCGAAAGATGGCAGTTAGGTAGGTAAAATGAAAGAAGTTCAAGTAATAAGGGCAACAAAGCATTTAGACGAAGAAGATGTAATTAGAGTTGGTGCATATTGTCGTGTGTCTACTGACCACGAAGACCAAATCAATTCGTTCTTGGCGCAAATGCAATATTATAGCGAATATATCCGTGAAAACGAACGGATGAAACTTGTGGATATATACGCCGACGAAGGCATCACGGGAACGGATATGCGTAAGCGTGATGAGTTCAATCGTATGTTAAAGGATGCGAGAAACGGAAAACTTGATAGAATTTTGGTTAAAAGCATCTTGCGTTTCGCTCGTAATTCGCTTGAATGTATTGAAGCAATAAGAGAGCTGAAGAACAACGGTGTAAGCGTATATTTTGAAAACGACAAAATTGATACAGATAAAATGAACTCAGAAATGATGCTATATATCAAGAGTGCATTTGCTCAAAGTGAATCATTGTCTCATTCAAGACGTATGGTTACGTCGGTTCGTATGAAAATGGAAAATGGTACTTTTTACTGTGGTTCGGTTCCGTATGGATATAGACTTGTTGGCAAGGACTTGGAGATAGTTCCCGAAGAAGCAGAAAGGGTTAGAAAAGTATATAGATTATATTTGTCGGGTATTGGGGCAACAGCAGTTGTAAAGATAATGCAGCGAGACGAAGATACGGATATGGTTTGGGGTATTGCGAGAGTAAACTACATACTCACAAACGAACGGTATATGGGCGATTATATGATGAGAAAGACATTTACGCCGAATATATTACCGCTTAGAAACAGACCAAATCGTGGGGAAGAAGATAGGTATTACGTTGAAAACGCTAACCCTGCAATTATATCAAAAGAAGATTTCTATGCTGTTAAAAGAATACGTGAACAACGTAAAGAACAGTTTGCAGGAAATGGGTGCAATAAGTCTTTCTTTACGGGAAAGATAAAATGTAGGAAATGTGGATGGACGTTCCGCAAATTGAAAGGTTTTGAAACGGAGACTTGGGGATGCGCTCGTAAAGGTTTGACAGTAGACGTTTGTCATACACCTAAGCTGAAGAAAGAAGAGATTGAAAATGCTTTTGTTCGTATGTATAACGTATTACAAGAAAATAGCAAAAAGGTTGTAGATGAAACAATCGGTCTATTGACTTCGCTTAAAGCAAAGTGCAATTTAGGGAACGTTGAAATATCTGAGATTGACGGAGAACTTGCTACATTATCTACGCAAAATAAGGCATACGCAGATATGCTTGCATCAGGAGTGTTAGACCAAGTTACATACTCTGAGAAATCGGATAGAATAAAACGTAAAATAGCAGAATTACGCAGTCGTAGATTAAAACTTCTTAATGCAGACGAAGAAGAAAAGTGTATTGAAAAATTAAGAGAACTCAAAAGAATTTTGGAAAGACAGCCAAAGGCAATAACTGAATTTTACCCTGAATTATATGACGAGATTGTTGATGTGCTTTATATAGAGCAAGACGGCTCGTTTGTGTTTAAGGTAAAAGGCGAGTTAGAACTAAAAGTTAGGAGATAAGAAATGGCAAATCGAATGATAACCTATGGATATGGGATGCAAGACGGAGAACTTGTTGTAATCAATGTGGAAGCGATTATCGTCAAGCGTATATTCAAAGACTACATAGACGGCAAACTCTTGGCAGAGATAGCCGACGAGCTTACCCGTGAAAGTGTTGAATATTTCTTGGGTAATTGTCAATGGAATAAGAACCGTATCGCACGAATTATTGATAATGAAAAATATATCGGTGCAGACGGGTATCCGCAGATTATCGACGATGATGATTTTGTCTATGCAAGACAATTAAAAGAGAGCAAAGGTGCAAAGAAAATTCATTTTGACGACGAAATAGAGTATCTAAGAAATAACAAGGTAACGTGCGCTCAATGTGGTAGTCCTATACGAAGAATATCTAAGTGGCGAAGCAGAGAAAAGTGGATGTGCAGGCGAGGTTGCGGAAACGAGATTTACTTGTCGGATAGTGTAATTTTTGGTGGTATCAATGCCATAGTTTATAAAATATTTCAAAACCCCGATATTGCAATTCCAATTAGGGAAGATAAGGTGTATAGCCCTGAGTTAAAGAGATGTCAAAACGAAGTAAACCGAATATTTGGGAGTAAGAACCCGACATTTACGGGTGGAAAGAAACTTATATTTGAACTTGCTCAGTTAAGGTTTGAAATAGGAAATAACAAAACACCTGATATATACACGGATATGCTTGTTGAAGATTGCTCAAAAATTGTGCAACAAGAAAGAGTTGACAAGGCATTTATAGAGAAGCATATAGAGAAAATAAGTGTTGATAAAGACGGGTACGTGATTGTACGATTTATTAACGGCGCAGAACTTACAAATAGAGAAGAGGTGGAAGTATGCAAGAAAGACCAAGAATAATAACGAAAATTGAAGCGAACCCTATGTTGTCTACAAAACGCAACGAGTATAGACAACTCAAAGTTGCGGCGTACTGTCGTGTTTCAACGGATAGTGATGACCAAGTAGAAAGTTATAAAGCGCAGGTTGCATATTACACCGATGCGATAGCAAAAAATCCACGTTGGAAGTTGGCTGATATTTATGCCGATGAGGGTATCACGGGTACGATGCTTAAAAATCGTGATAATTTTAATCGTATGATTAGAGACTGTGAACGTGGCAGAATAGACTATATTCTTTGCAAATCGGTAGCAAGATTTGCGAGAAATACGGTAGATTCACTCAAAATGGTTCGTAAGCTAAAAGCAAAAGGAATAGGTGTATATTTTGAAGAACAATGTTTGGATACATTGAAAGTAGAAAATGAAATGTTCTTAGGGTTGCACTCAGTAATGGCACAATCAGAAAGTGAAAATATAAGCGCAAACGTGCGTTGGGGTATACAACAACGTATGAAGTCGGGAACTTTCAAGTTCAGGTATAACATACTTGGATATGTAAAAGGGGAAGATGGAGAACCTAAAATTGTTGAAGAAGAAGCGGTACGTATTCGTTTAATTTTCGATATGTATTTGAAAGGTTGCAGTTTGGTAGCAATAAGCAAATATCTAAAAGAGCATCAGATGATGACAAAAAAAGGCGATACAAATTGGTCGGAAAATGGTGTAAAAAACATATTGACTAATGAGAGATATTGCGGCGATATGCTTATGCAAAAAACGTATGTGGATAACCCAATTAACAAAAAGCATTGTGTTAATCGTGGGGAATTGCCGAAGTATTACATACAAAACAATCACCCTGCAATCGTAGAACGTAGTGTGTTTCAAGCAGTACAAGCGGAAATGGCAAGACGAACAAACAAGCGCAGGGTTTCAGATAAAACAAGAACTGAATTTGGAAAATATAGTGGAAAGTACGCATTATCTGAACTACTTATATGTGGTGATTGTGGAAGTGCATATCGTCGTAAAACTTGGAGAAAGAGAAACGGCGAGAGCGAGGGCGTATGGTTGTGTGTAAATCGTATAGATAATGGCAGGGAAGCGTGTAAAGATTCTCTTGCGTTACACGAACAAGACTTGCACGAAGCAATATGTCGTGGTTTATTAAAAGCATATTCTGATTTTGGCGGTGCTATGGACTGCATTACAACGGCATTGACGTATGCGATGACAGGAGCAGACGAAATGTTAGATGTTTATGCGATAGAGCAACAAATAAAGCAAATCAATGAAAGCCTTGATGAAGTAATTGTTCTAAGAGAGAGAACGCAGGGGGATAAGAGTAAATATGATGTTGAAGTACGTAAGTTTTCTCAACAGTTGGTTGCCCTTAGACAACAGCGTGATTTTATGAAAGAAAGGCTCGAAGCGATGCCGAGTACACGAACAGAAATTGAAACAGTTAAAAAGATGTTTGAAGAAAAGGAAAACTTTATAACCTATCGTGATGACGTGGTGCGTTGTGTTGTAGAGTGTATTAGGGTTTTGGGCGACAACAAGATTTCAATAATCTTGAAAGGCGGTTATACAGTTGAAGAAAAGATAACGGCTTAAAAACGGGAAGAACGCCAAACTTAAAAAGAAGAACGCCAAGCCCTTTGGCGGTGTTCTTTTGAAGAAAAATAAAGAACCTTTACTATATAATAGTAAAGAATATTGTAAAAAGGAAGAAGACCGCCAAGACCGCCAAGAAATTTTGGTTGGTTAAGGGCAATGGTGCTTTGGCGGTGTTCTTTCGACAGTTGCGGAATAAAATAGCGACAGTTGCGGAATTACTTTACTCTTAATATGTAATATAATTATTATGTATTATTACAGTTAGGAGCAAAATAGTATGGAAGAAACAAGACGTATTGAGTATTACAGTAAGCTCAAGAGTAAAGCGGTTGATTGGCTTTGGTATCCGTATATTCCCTATGGGAAAATCACGATAATACAAGGCGACCCCGCAGAAGGGAAAACTTCGCTTGCGCTGTATATTGCGATGCTTTTGTCGAAGGGGCAAAATCTTCCATTAACGGACAAGCCTATTGAGAAACAAAATGTAATATATCAGAACCGTGAAGATGGTGCTTCTGACACAATAAAACCCCGTCTTGAAAGATACGGAGCAGACTGTGATAGAGTATGCTTTATTTTAGAAGAGGACAAAGCGTTGTCTTTGTTAGATGATAGGTTGGAACAGTCGATAATCGAAGCAAATGCACGTGTTTTAATTTTAGACCCGATTCAAGCATATTTGGGTGAAAGTGATATGGCACGAGCAAACGACGTTAGACCTATGATGACGAACCTTTGTAAAGTGGCAGAACGAACTAACTGCGCTGTCATACTTATCGGACACTTGAATAAAAAAGACGGTGGTAAAGATTTGTATAGAACACTTGGTTCTATTGATATTGTAGCGGCAGCAAGAAGTATTCTAATGGTTAAAAGATGCGATGATGAACGTGAAGATTTGAGACGTATCAAGCACATTAAAAGCAATCTTGCTCCAAGAGGGAAAGATATACAATTTTCGCTAAAAAACGACAAATTAACAAATTGGAAATACCCTGAGGGTGTAGATAACGTGGAGCAAAATATGTTGCAACTATGCGAAGAAGCGTTAAAACAAATTATCGGCTTAAAAGGTATGTGTAGCAGAGACGTGTTCGACGCTATGGAAGAAAAGGGGTTCAGTAAACGAACCGTTGAAAGAGCAAAAGTTAATATTGGTGTTATATCGAAGAAAGAGGGTAAACATTGGTATTGGTACTTAGAATAGGAGAAAGAAATGAAAGGAATAGAAGTTTACGGGATGACGTATTGGTCTAATACAATACGAAATTTAGATAAAGCATCCTTGACTTTAATGGACGAAATCTTAGATTTAGTTAAAAACATAGAGGCAAAAGATGATGAAAGTCCAAGATATTTATGGATAACGGAACAACGTGGAACGTTGGCAGAGTATAAAAAATGTAAGAATTACAATGACGAGATAAGAACAAAGAAAGACTTTCAAGCATATTTTCCTTACGAAAAAATATGGTTGGAGTTTTGTGGTCTGCATAATAGGTATGCGAAGCTGATTTGCATAAATAAATTACGTTTTGAAATTGATACACGTGAAGATTATGTGCAGGACAGTTTTTGCTATGATTTTACTGAAATTTTAACGTGGTTGAAAGAAAAAGTAGAAGCGACCATTCAAGAAATTAAAGAAGGGACTTATAACGATAAAGTTTGGAATGAACTTCCTTATGAGTATCGCTATGGAACGATTAGTAGAAAGGTATATTACGACCATTTTCCCGAAGCAAGAGAAGAAGATTTTAACGGAATAACCGAAGAAGAAAAGCAACGTTTTCTACAAATAGTGGCAAACGAGAACCGTAACATAACGGAAAGATTTAAGGATATGACTTTTAACAAGTATTTTGAAATGGTATATCCTTGTTATGTGGCTATGGGTAAGAATGTTAGCAAATCTGCAAAGGAAACATTTTTTGCATACGGAGAAGATTTTGGCGGTAATGTATTAGAAAAATTTACTGACTACAATTCAACTCAGGACTTTGATGATTGGGTTGATGGTAAAAAAAGAGGTATGGGTGGACACGCTTGGGGTATATGGCGTGGAAGCAGTAGGCATAGAATAATGCTTTTTCCGAGAAAGACGGATGAGGGGTATTATTTTCAATATTCGGGTAATCCCCATTGGAATATTTACTGCACGATAAAATGTTATCTTGCATTGAAAGATAACGGTGTACCCGTGCAATATACGTATCCGAGCGAAACAATAAACTACATTAAAGAAGAAGATTTATTAGGTTTTGTTTCAAGTGATGATGTACCTGTATATTGTCAGTTGTCTTTTCCAAGAAAAATAGTAAATGAATTTCTACATTATGAAGAGAAGCATCACAAGATTTTTGACTTAATAGATTGGGAACCGATAAAAGAGGTAAAGTTGAAGAAATGAGAATATTTTTTACGAGCGATTTACACTTCGGACACGAGAACGTGTTGAAGTTTGACGAAAGACCGTTTGAAACGGTTGAAGAAATGGACGAAGAACTAATTAGACGTTGGAATAATAAAGTAGACAAGGGCGACTTGGTTTACGTACTTGGAGACCTTATATGGAAAACAGCAAACAATGAAGCGTTGAGTATAATTAAAAGGTTAAACGGTCAGATTATTTTGATTAAAGGTAATCACGATAGGTTTATAAAAAATGCAACGGCAAAAAATGCTCTTGCCGGACTGAAAGATTATGACGATATATGTGTAGCATTAGCGGATGGTACAACAAGGCGCTGTATTCTAAGCCACTATTTTATGCCGTTCTATAACGGACATAGATACAACGCAATTCATCTTCACGGACACTCTCATAAAACCGAAGAACATTATTTAGAACTTGGTATTATCAAGGCGATAAAGGATAATGGTTATGAACCGCAAATTTATAACGTTGGTTGTATGCTTTGGAACTACGAGCCTGTTACGTTAGATGAAATTTTGAGTTGCAAGACGGAACTCGATGTTTTAGACGAATTAAGTCAAACTGAGGGAAATGATGATGAAAACGGCATTAAACAAGCAGACGAGTAATAATGAAGAACAAAAGCAATATCAACAAAATTGGTATTATGAACGCTTTATAGATATGATGGCGCTTATGATACAAAAATACGGTCATATAGTATTGGAGAAATTAGACCAAAAAGAAAAGAATAATAATGGAGAAGAAAAGCAATGAGATATTACGTTGTTTCAGACGTACATAGTTTCTATACGGAAATGATAAAAGCCTTAACTGAAAAGGGCTATTTTGAGGATAAGGAACCACACAAATTGATTATTTGTGGGGATATGTTTGATAGAGGTTCAGAGTCCGTCGAAATGCAGAAGTTTGTAATGGAACTCTTGGAAAAAGACGAGGTTATTCTGATACGTGGCAATCACGAAGAATTGATTTTATCGCTTATAAAAAATGCAGAATACAACTTTGGGTACGGCATTGCTTATACGCATCATTGGAGCAATGGGACGGTAAGAACTGTAACCGATTTAACGGGTATGGATGTATTCAATGACGATTATAAAGACATTATCAATAAACTGTGTGCCACGCCATATATCAAGGATATTATTCCCAAAACGATAAATTACTTTGAAACTGAGCATTATATATTCGTTCACGGGTGGATACCGTGTACGAGATTAAAAACTTGGTCGCCTTATAATCACAAATATATCCCCATAGAGAATTGGCGTGAAGTTGGCGATTCACAATGGTACGAAGCACGATGGATAAATGGTATGCTTGCACATTCTCAGGGAGTTAAAGAGAATGGAAAAACCATTGTATGCGGACATTGGCACTCTTATTGGGGACATATCAATAGGAAAGAGGAAAAAGGGGAAGAAATAGGTGATGAACTTAATTATGAACCATATTATGATGACGGAATTATTGCTATTGATGGTTGTACTGTAAGTTCAGGTATTGTAAATTGTATTGTAATTGAGGATTAGTGAGTTATGGATAAATTTTACGAGTTTTGTTTGGATGATTATGCTGCTCCAAGTTGTACGTCGGGATATAAATATTATTATGGAACGAAAGAACATTTTAGAAAATTATTAGAGAAAATAACTGCAAAAGGTAGAACAATAAAGGAAGCAGAGATTTTTCAAGAGTTTTGCAACGGGAATAATCAAGTAATGAACGTTGCAGGGTTCACAAATGTAAGGTTCGCTAAACCTGTTAGTATTTTAGCAGAAAAGAAAATTGATACACATAAAAAAGAAACATACAGGTATGTAAACCCGTATGGCTTTCCTTATGATTTGCGTATTGATTGTACCGATAATCACATATTGATAATAAAAAGCGGCAAAAAATATGTTGTCGCTTATAGCTCTATAATGAGAAATCCGCAATATGAAGATAGATTTGCAGAAAGTGGATGGGCTGAAATAGATATGCTTATGGGTTTTCCTGCAATGATAAATATTGAAGGGAAATCGGGCGATAGAGTGCTTAGTAATAATCTTTATGTTGTAGATAAGGTGTTTGATTCTCAGTTGGAGGCAGAAACATATTTTAATACTATGGAAAACGTAGACTATAAATTGTTTTTTGAGGATATTTTTGGCGACGGTTAAATAGTATATATACGACGAAAACGATTGAAAAAAACGTAATTATATGCTATAATAAAGAAAATACTATGGAAAGGTCTTTGTTATGCACAAGAAAAAAGAAGATACGATGCAGAGAA
>JAGASB010000313.1 GCA_017621955.1 Clostridia bacterium
GAGGTTGCACAAGTGGAAAACAGCCACACGGGTCGGTTCTTGAAGAAAGTTTTGCCGAACGCGTGAGGGAAAAGTAATAAGCACGGCGCATATTGAGAAGCGCAACAAGGCAAAAACGAGATTGCCACAGCGGACTTCGTCCGCTTCGCAATGACAATAGGGTGTGTACGGTGTCATTGCGAACGAAGTGAAGCAATCTCAAAAGCGCAAGCGAAAATTATAAAGCGGGTCTATCATTTTCATAATTATTCTCCTTAGATTAATATTATATAACAACAAATGTTGTATGTCAAGCGTTTTAACTACTTTTGTTGTAAAATAATAAAAGACCTGCAAATAAAAGTCAAGTAAAATAAACGAGAAATTTCAAAAAATTTTTAAGCGTAAAAAACTGCAAGCAAAAGCAAGTCAGCGCAATTGCGTTGACTTGGGGAAAGCTAAATAAAGGAATGTTAAGCGACTTGTAAAGAATTAAAATGCTTTGTCACACGAGCATAATAAATTCTCAAAAACTTGTTAGCGGCAGCGGTCATATAGACGTAGAAATGTTTTCCTTCAAAACGTTTCTTGTCCATAAATTGAAACACTGCGTTGTCCGCAGGAGCTTTTTGTAAAATAACGGACATTATTTGAAATAAAGTCTTGCGGAGTGAAGCAGAACCACGCTTGGAAATAGAACGAGATTGGGCGTTAAAATTACCAGACTGAAAAGGCGGTGCGTCCAAACCAGCAAAAGCAACCAAAGCACGTTTGTTATGAAAACGGGAAACATCACCAATTTCGGCAATCAATTGAGAACCGAGAACGGAGCCAACGCCAAACATACACATAACAACGTTGTATTCGGGAAGTGAACTTGCAAGACGATTCATTTCGGATGCGAGATGAGCAAGAGTTTCGGCAATGCAATTAAGTTGTGAAATTGCACTTGCAATAAGTAAGGTGGTGCTTTCGTCCAACGGTAAAGACGGAGAGCAATTGCAAGCAAAATCGTGAATTTCTTGTGCCTTGTTAGCCGAGAACTTATATCCATTCTTATGACACCAAGAAAAATAGGATTTAGAGAAAGCGGATAAAGATTTCTTTGAAATGCACTCTGCGTGGGGATATTTCAAAACAAAATCAATCCATTTCTCGTGTCCGTTATCCTTTCTAACAGGCGTGTTAAACAAAGAGTTAGCGTTTGGAAAGGTTTGGTCAAGTAAAGAAATGAGATTGTTTTTGAGCATAACCTTTAATTTGTTGTATTGGTTGTACTGTCTATTGTAGGTTTTAAGTAGGTTTCTCGTATCGGAAGATAGAGAAAAAGAAGGCAAGTCAAGCCAACGATCGAGGGCAAAAGAAGCGAGTTTAAGAGCGTCTTTCTTATCGGTTTTGGCTTTACGCAAAGATTTGTTGCCGTAGTCATGAATGAGAATTGCATTGATTACGGAAACAAAGACCCCGTTGTTTTGGAGAAATTGGGCAATAGGCAAATAGTAGTTGCCGGTGTATTCCATAACAACTTTCGTTTCACCATCTAAACTTTTAAGGAGTGTGACAAGCTCCCCAAGTTCCTTTGGATTGTGAAACACATCGAATGGGGAAAGAACAATTTCTCCAAACGGTCGCAGGACGGCAACGGTAGATTTACCTTTGGAAACGTCGATACCGACAGCGTTCATAAGTGGAAACCTCCAAGAAAAGAAATTTTTGTAAAGGCGACCAATCTATTCACATTACCGATTCAATCTGTTTAGTGACACGAACGCGAAGCTCAACCTGCAAAACCGAACGCTATAATGGAAGATTGGCTAACAGTCTTTTATACGTACGTGAAAGTACAAGGAGGACTACGTTAGACCTTTGACACTTCCATTATAGCTTAGGCAAGTGAACAAAGAAAAGCATTTCTGGATTGAAGTACTTTTCTGGTCAAATATTATTGTAACAGGAGGATTTTGCTATGGAGAAAGCAGTCTCAAAGAAACGTCGCAAATGGAATAGCCGAGATATCACGTTAGTTGCGATGGCGTCGCTGAGCGTTCTCTTTCTTGCGGTATTTTCTTATGCTCCGCTTTTTGGGCTTGCACTTGCGTTTAAAGATGGGGACTACAAATTAAATTTATTAAAGGCGATTACGGATACAAAATGGGTGGCTTTTAAAAATTTCGAGGCGTTTTTACTCGATCCGAATTTTGTGGACGCAATCAAGAATACGATCGGTTTGAATTTGATTATGCTACTCATCAATTTCCC
>JAGASB010000043.1 GCA_017621955.1 Clostridia bacterium
CATATTTACCATAAACACTATGTTTTCACTATACCCTACCATTGACGGCAATGCACCGAATCCAACGCCAAAACTTTGCGAGAACGGATACATTGCACCGTAGCCAGCAAGTGCAATATAACGGAAAAATATCATAAAGATAAGCGGTAGACTGTATAGTAATACAAGCAAGTTTACAATTACAAGCTTACCGAACCTACCCTTAAAAATATCCCAAAAAAGTTCCCACCTGTTTGAAGGTAGTTGAGCCCTTGCATAACCTTCGGATTTTTCCGAACCAAGCATAAACCTGTCAATAAGACCACGTTTCTTTTTTTGTGCCATTTGTTTCTCCAAATACTTAATCTTGATACGCCGTCATTTAAAAATAACTTGCGCTTATTATACTCTGCTTAATATAATATACTAAATTTAAATATTTTACAAATAAAAATCGGGTATATTGTAAAAAAAACTTTACTTTTTTAACGTATTTTGTTACACTATGCGTATATAAGTTTACAGGAGTATGTTTAGTTATGAAAAAGTGCAACGTAGCAGTGGTCGGCGCAACAGGTATGGTCGGCAGAAAGTTTTTGGAAGTTTTAGCAGAAAAGCAACTTCCGGTTGAAAATTACTATTTGTTTGCATCTGCAAAATCAGCAGGCTCTAAGATAGATTTTATGGGCAAGGAACACGAAATTATCGAACTTGCTGAAAAAAACTTAGAAGGCAAAAACATCGATATCGCTCTCTTTTCTGCGGGCGGAGACGTTAGTAAGGAATTCGCTCCTATTTTTGCTAAACACGGCATTTTGGTTATAGACAATTCAAGTGCTTGGAGACGTGACCCCGAAGTTCCACTAGTCGTTCCCGAATGTAACGCCGATGATATTTTATGGCATAAAAATATAATAGCAAACCCCAACTGCTCTACTATTCAAGCAATGGTGGTTTTAAAGCCTTTACATCAGGCGTTTAAGATTAAAAGGGTTATTTACTCTACCTATCAAGCAGTTTCAGGCGCTGGCGTTAAGGGATTTAACGACCTTAAAGGCGGAATTTGTGGGGAAGCACCTCAAAAATTCCCCTATCCTATCTTTGGCAACTGTATTCCTCACATTGATGTGTTTATGGATAACGGCTACACCAAAGAAGAAGACAAGATGATTTTTGAAACCAAAAAAATCTTGAACGACCAATCAATTAAGGTTACCGCTACTTGCGTTCGTGTTCCCGTTTACTACGGACACAGCGAATCAATCAATATCGAATTTGAAAAGCCTTGCACGGTTGAAGAAGTTAAAAAGGTTCTTGCAAGTGCTGAGGGCGTTGTTATTCAAGACGACGTTAAAAACAATATTTATCCTATGGCTCTTACCGCTGAAAACAAAAACGAAGTTTTCGTTGGTAGAATTAGAATGGACGATACGGTTGCTAGTGGTATTAACCTTTGGTGCGTTGCCGATAACATTAGAAAGGGCGCTGCAACCAACGCTGTTCAAATTGCAGAAAAGGCAATTGAACTCGGCGCAGTTAAAGACCAACATTAATCTATATTATCAATTTTTCTAAGGGTTTATTATGAATAAAACTATTTTTAAGGGAACTTGTACCGCAGCTATCACACCGTTCACTAACGACGGTGTTGACTATGATGCTTTGTGCAGACAAATTGAATACCAAATTAAAAACGGTATAGATGCGCTTTGTATTCTTGGCACTACGGGCGAAGCACCGTGCGTTACTGACAGCGAATATGAAAGCATTGCTAAATTTGCTTACGATAAGATTGAAGGTAGAGTTAAATTTATCTTAGGCTCTGGCAGTAACTGTACTAAAAAGGCGATTGAAAAGAGTCAGCTTGCACAAAAAATTGGCGCAGACGGACTTCTTGTGGTTACACCCTATTACAACAAATGCACTCAAAAGGGACTTGTTAAATATTATAACGACGTTTGCGACAACGTTGATATCCCCGTGCTTTGTTACAACGTCCCAGCAAGGACGGGCGTAAATATTCTTCCGCAAACTATGGCTGAAATTGCTGAACATAAAAACATAGGCGGTATTAAAGAAGCCTGTGGTAATATGGAACAAATTTGCGAAACTGCACGCCGTATTCGTGGAAAGACTGCGCTTTACTCTGGCGACGATAACCTTAACCTTGCTATGATGAGTATAGGTTCTATGGGTCTTATCTCGGTTGCTTCAAACATTGCACCAAGAGAAGTTGGCGACGTTGCTAGACTTTATTTTTCAGGCAGAAACCAAGAAGCGACTGAACTTCAAGAAAGACTTCTTCCCCTTATCGATATTATGTTCTGCGAAGTCAATCCTATCCCTGTTAAAAAGGCTGCTGAGTTAATCGGGCTTGGAAGCGGTATCGTTCGTGCTCCGCTTACCGAACTTGAAGAAGAACACACTGAGCAACTTATTCAAATTCTTAAAGATTTTGGCTTTAATATTTAAGGAGTTTTTATGGTAAACGTTTTAATTAACGGCGCTAACGGCAGAATGGGCAAAAAGGTTTACGAAGCGACCTTAAATAGTCAAAACGTAACAGCCGTTTGCGGTGTGGATTTAATTGAAAATCTTGATAATGCAAACTATCCGATATATTCATCTTTTAATAGTGTTAAAGAAAAAATCGACGTTGTTATCGACTTTTCTGCCCCCGCTTCGCTTGACGGGATACTTGAATTTTGTCTAAAAAATAATATCCCTGCTATTCTTTGCGCTACGGGATATACCCAAGTTGAAATAGATAAACTTAAAAATGCAAGCCAAAAGATTGCAATTTTCCGTTCTGGAAATATGTCGCTTGGCGTAAACGCACTTATTGAACTTGTTAAAAAAGCAGCAAAGTCTCTTGTTGGTTTTGACGTGGAAATTATAGAAAAGCATCATAACCAAAAGGTTGACGCACCAAGTGGCACTGCCCTTATGCTTGCCGATGCCGTTAAAGAAGAATTGCCCGAAAAATATTATACTTACGGCAGAGAAGGAATTGTCGGTAAGCGTGATAAAAATGAAATAGGTATCCACGCTGTTCGTGGCGGTGGAATCGTTGGCGAACACGAAGTTATTTTTGCTTCGGGGTTTGAAACGGTTACCCTATACCATCAAGCAACGGATAGAAGCGTATTTGCTGACGGCGCAGTTAGAGCTGCTGAATATATCGTAAATAAACCTGCCGGACTATATAATATGGCAGACGTTATTAACGGAAATTAATATGTTAAAAGAAAATCTTGATAAAATTTTCAGCGTTATAAAAAACGGCAATAACCTTGGTGAAAAAATTACGCTTGTGGGCGCAAGTAAAACAATGCCCGTAGACGTAATCAACCAAGCAATTAGTTTAGGCTTAGAAGTCGTTGCCGAAAACAAAGTTCAAGAGTTTAATGCTAAGCACGGTGAAATTATAGGCGCAAGAGAACATTTTATCGGACATTTACAAACTAATAAAGTTAAATATCTTGTAGGTAAGGTAGAGCTTATTCAATCAGTTGATAGCATACACTTAGCCCAAGCCATAGATAACGAAGCGCTTAAAAAAAGCGTCGTTCAAAACGTTTTGATTGAAATTAACGTGGGCGGTGAACTCTCAAAAAGTGGTTTCGATTTTGAAAACGCTTTTAATAGCGTAATCGAAATTGATAAGCAGTTTAAAAATATTCACGTTGTGGGACTTATGGCTATGCTCCCCCGTACTGACGATGAAAAGGTGCTTACCAACTGCTGTGATAAAATGCGCACCATTTTTGATGGTCTAAAACAAAACGGCGTTGATATGGTTTATCTATCTATGGGTATGAGTCAGGATTATAAACTTGCAATCAAGCACGGCAGTAATATGATTAGGCTTGGCAGAGATATTTTTGGCGAAAGAAATTATAATGAGGTCAAATAATGGGTGTTTTTGATTTATTCGGAAGAGAACCAAGAACTAAAAAAGAAGACCGTACGGCAACAAAAAAATTTAACGACGGTCTTGCAGGTGAAATTAACGATAAAAAAGGACCCGTTTCAGTTTTTTCACCCACGTCCTTTTCTGACGTTGAAATTATTATTGATGCAATACGAGCAGGCAAAAATGCCGTAGTGCATTTGACTGAACTTAAAACTGAAACAGCAGTTCGTGTTTTAGATATGCTTTCGGGTGCAATTTATGCGCTTGGCGGTGGCGTTTACGAAATGGGCAAAAACGTGTTTATGTTCTCCCCTAGCGGTGTTGAAGTTTACTAATTTTATTTGAAAAATGAAACCCAACCTTACACTCAACGTAAGGTTGGGTTTTTCATTACATTCCCCAAACAAACCAGCAGAATAAGTATCCGCCAAGAACGGCAACCAAAGTAAATGGAATACCTATCTTGAAAAAGTCGCTTGACTTTACTTTATATCCTTCTTTATTCAACATACCTATCGCAACAACGTTTGCTGATGCTCCAACAGGTGTTATGTTTCCGCCAAGCGTTGCACCACATAAAAGCCCAAAACATAAAAGTATTTGACTGTTACCCGATAATCCTAATCCTGCAATTACAGGAAGCATTGTTGCAACGTAAGGTATATTATCTATAAACGCAGAAATTAGCACTGAACCGAATACAATAAGCGTATATAGTAAGAATAGGTTTTTACTGCCTATTGAACCGAAAAATGCGCTTATATCCGCAATTATTCCAACATTATCGACTGCACGAATAATTATGAATAAGAATACTAAAAATAAAACGGTAGCGTAGTCTATCGTACTAAACGCCGACTTTAATG
>JAGASB010000314.1 GCA_017621955.1 Clostridia bacterium
CACTATCGGTTTTGTGCGTGTTAAACGATGCTTTTCGGGCGAAACTTTTACTGCGTTTATGCCTAGTTTTTCGATAAGAGTAAAAAGTACGGATAGGTGTTGCAATTCACTTGTTAAAATATCACACGCTATCTTTGCCGATTCAATATCGTTAAGCTTAATATAATCAACGTATCTACAAGCGTAGCGATATACTGCCTCACTCTCCCCGTGTTCTCCACAAAACGCATTAGTGATAACAAGCGCTTCGCTTACGTTCTTTTTCACACCGTCCATATTAGGATAAGATAAACGTTCACTATAAAACTTAGTCATATATTAGCCTCCGCTTTGCATTATATGCTAAGTTGATTTTCTAAGTTAATTTAAAAGTAAAAAACCGCACTGCCGTACGGTTTTATTTATTACTAACGTGGGGGTGTCCAGAGCGCTATGCAATGCGGTAAAACTATTATTACACCGTCTTCTGCTACACCTGGGAAGTTTTTAGCGTTAAACGCAGTATCTGGTTTAACTTCATAAAGCCTTGTATCCCCGTTCTTTGCGTTTGAATATTGCCACCTTTTGCCAAAAGAATAATCCCCTTCCTTTCCATCCGCTGTTCCGTTATCTTCAATCGGGTCAACGATAGGAAGTTTTGTTATGCCCTTTTCTGCAAGCGTTTCACCTTCAAGAAGTTCAATAGAAAAATCTTCAAGACTTTGTCCTGCCCTAAGCGGTACGCTACCACTATTTACAAGCACGCATTCCCTATCCTTTTCCCTTATTGTAGACGTAAGTGAAAAAGAAACGGTGTAAACACGTTTATACTGTGCTACAAGTGTTAAGTCTGTCGGTTCAATGTCCCAAATACTACCGTTGTTGTAAATGATATCAGAACCGAAGCATTTCCAACCGATAAACTTATAATTTTCAAGCACGGGCTCTTCAATACCTGCAATTTTGCTATCAAACACAACACTTGCCTTATCACCTTTTGAAAGCGTTCCGTTCCCTGGGTCAAGATTAAGAGTAAAAGTTTTTGCATGCCAATTAGCCTTAAACGACTTATCGCCCGTCGTATTAACAAGCGCAAGTTCGGTAACCATACCGTCTATGCCTGTACCTGACCAACCCACAAAAACATAACCGTATCTTGTAGGATTATTTACGTTAATCCTATCACCCGTAGAGTAAGAACTTGGATTGTTTATATAGTTACCACCACCAAGGTCGTAATTTATGATAAACTCATCATCCGTCCACTTTGCATACACGTTTAAATCGTCTAAATTTTTCCAAACCATACCGCTAAATATAGGCGAATTATCAACTGTTTCCCAACGCACGAAACGATACGTCTCACCGTCAATAACCCTATTTTCTAGCATAGGTAACGTGCCTATTGCCTTATCGTAAGTCACAACTAAGTCATTCGTGTCGAGTGGCTGACCGTCATTGTCAAAAAACTTGACGTTGTATTGATTGGGTGTCCATACGGCGTTTATTGTACAAGTGTTTGAAACTCTTTCAAGCACGGTATCCCACGACAGCGTGTATCCTTGCTTTATAAATTCAGGGGCAATGTTTTTCAAGTTATAAGCGCTGTCAACCGGCAACTCAACCGTGCTAAGTCCGTCGCTTGTCCTACCACCGTTACCGTTGAAAGTTACTGTAAAAGTATACTTCGCCCAAAGTTGAGTTACCGTAGTATCTGACGTTATGTTATGAAGAACTTTGTTCCAATCGTCGCAGTTATAACCTTCACGATTAAAAACAGGTTCTACTAACTGCTCCCAACTAGTTACTGTTTGAACAAGTTCGCCTTCGACAAGCACAGCGTCCTCCGCACCACCATCGAACGTAACCGTAAAACTTCTTGGCGCACCACAGCCCGTGCCCACTGTCACTGCTGAAAACGCCATCAATACTGATAAGATTGTTATAAATATCTTTTTAATCACAGTTGTCCCCTAAGTATTTTGTGCTTAATTTATATAATTATATAACAATTCTATTTATTATGTCAATAAAAAATACGAAAAATCCTTTTTTTGAACAATTTCAAGTGCTTTTTGTTGGTTTTTTATATATTTTTGCAGTTTTGTTAAATACCGTATTTAGACATTATTTTAAGCAATGCACCAAGTCCGTCGTTTATTTTCTCTTTTAAGGACGGCGTTAATTGTACTTCACCTTGATTTATTGCGCACTCTAAATCTTTAACCTGCCGTTTATCATTAGGCGTTAGATTATAGTATTCCATTCTGGATAAAATGTTTTTAACGTGTGAAAAATCTAGGTCGTTATCGTACTTAACTCTCTCTTCTTCACAAACAGTCTTAATGCTTTCTAATGCCTTTTCTTCCTCATCGTCGTTTTTTACTGAGCAACCTTTTGCACAGTCATCTAAAAAGCGTGCAAGCTCTTTTTGTTTTTTACTTATTTTGATTTTTTTATCGGGGATAAGCCATAAAATTGCCGAATAAATCAAAAAAAACGCAAACGTAAATAGAAAATACTTACCACCTGTTAAAAATTCTTCTATCGAACGCTCGGCAATAGGCACGAATAAAAGCAACAATGTAAAGCAAAATCTAACACGGTTTTCATAACACCTAGTGAGCAAAATAATAAGTAGCGATATAAATACGCCTGTCAAAACTGATAGGCTTATCAAAAACACACCTATGCCACCCAAAGTTTTATCTATACCGCTAAAAAAATTCAAAAAAAATTCTGTCATTTCACGCCTCTTATAAATTCTAATTTATAAATGCCGTCGAATAACAGAATAATTTAAGGTTTTATATGTTATTTTATCAATTATTAAAACTCAACGTGTTCACCCGTAAACAAATTGACAAGAACTTTTTTATCGACTTTTAGAGAAAGCACTTTTTGAACTGCCAAAGCGTATAGGTCAAGTTGCTTAGCGTATTTATCCACTAAACTTTGCTTTTCAAGCGAAGAATATTTATAGTCGATTATGTACGCAATGCCATCTTTTACGGCGAGTAAATCTATTACGCCTTGAACTACAATAGTTTCCGTACTTGTTGTATCAAGCACGGCGCTTGCGTCAATGCTTGCGATAAACGGCTTTTCACGGTAAAGTTTAAAACCATTTAGTGAAGATAATGCGCTATTTTCAATCGCACGCCTTATCCTTTCGATATTAACTTTTTTTACGTCGTCAAGGCAAAGCACACCAGAAGATATCATATTTTCAATTTGTTCATCAAAACTAAGTTTAAATTCAAAGTCCAAAAATTCTAAAATCTTATGCGCTATATTGCCCTTTTCTATATCTGGGGAAGGTTCGTCAAATAGAACGTGAACAAGCTGACTTTCGTCAACCGTATTTTTTACGGCGGACGTTACGTTGCTTTTAAGCGGAAGAATAGTGTCAGCGTCAAACGGATAATTAAAGGACAAGTTTTGACTTATTTTATCAACAACTTTTTGGTCAGATTTACCGATTATAACCTTTCTAACGCCTTGTCTAAGGTCTATAAAATTAAACTCATTTTGGTCGTGATATTCCGCTTCAATACTTTTTGGTAAGTAGTCGATAAAATGGTCAGCACCGCAAAAACGGTCTTTTCTAGTATCTTCCTTTGCTTCAACTGTTAAGTGCAGTGAATACTGTGCACGAGTTGTTGCAACGTAGAAAAGTCGCATTTCTTCTTTCATACGTTCAAGTTTCATATCTTGACGGATTACCCCACGAAGCAACGTTTCGTTTTTTGTACGATTTTGGTCGTTAAAACTCTTTACTGCTAAACCGTAATTTCTACTGAAAAGTATTTCTTCACGTTCTTCTTCATCGTTATACTGTCTTTCTAAACCGCACACTATAACCACGGGGAACTCTAACCCTTTTGAAGCGTGAATAGTCATCACCTTGACAGCGTCTTCTTCACCGCTTTCGGAAAATCCGAAAGAATCGGGGGCGTTTTCAATCTTTAACAAGAACTCTTTGACCGTAAGTCTTTTTTCGCCCAAAACCGAAGCGCCGATAAATCGCCTTAGCCTACCCACTTTCATAGCGCCTAAACGCTGTGCGTAAAGATAACTCTCTATATCGTTATCCTTAATAAGTCTATCAAGAACCCCTTGTGCCCCAACAAAGTCCGAAATAAACCTTATCTTCTCAAAATAAGCGTTAAAATCTTTTAATCTTAAACTTAAAGGCGTATTTGCATTTTGCAAATAATAGACGTACGCATCAAAAAAACTCCAATCTTTTTTATTTTCGTGCGCATCTTCATAAAAGCCAACCATTTCAATAAAGTCTTCGTCGGTAAACCTACCGATAGGACTTTTTAGCACCACCGCAAGCGGTAAATCTTGCTTAAAACAGTCCACGAGTTTTAAGGCGTTTATCATTACTGAAATTTCGGGAAAGTCGCAAACATTTTCCTTAACGTCAGATGAAACGGGTATACCGTGTCTAGTAAGTCCCTTTACTAAGTTTGCAACGTAACCGTTATTTTTATTGCGTGTTAAAATCACTATGTCGCCATAACTGATTTTTTTGTGCACTTGGTCTTTTGGGTCAAAATAAGTTTTAGTAAGTTCATCGTCGATTATGCTTGTTAAAAGCGAAGATATTATAGGGCTTTGTTCTTCCCTACCGTTTATCTCTTGCAAAATATCGTAAATGCGTGGCGTTTCTTCAACTGAACTTTCCTTTTCGGGTTTTTTAAGAAAGTGTAGTTTTGCCCTACCCACTTCTTTTTCCGCCCAAGGCGCACCTGCAATAAGTTGAGAATTTTTCTCATAACTTTCACCGAAAAACTCTTCGGTCATACAAAAATTGAATATGCTGTTTACAAGTTTTATTACCGCACCTGACGAACGGAAGTTATGGTTTAGCATAAGCGTCTTTTGTCCACGCATAGCCATATCTTTACTCTTGTTAGTAAAAAATTCAGGTCTACAACCACGGAAACCGTATATGCTTTGCTTGTTATCCCCAACCATAAAGAGATTGTCCGCCGAAATATAGTTTATAATTTGTTCTTGCGCACCGTTGATGTCTTGATATTCGTCCACGAAAACGTATTTATATTTTTGTTTAATAGCCTCTCTCAACTGCTCATCCGACAATATCTTTATTGCAAAATGCTCTAAATCGTTAAAGTCAAGCGCATTTTCTTCTCTTTTTTCAGCTGAATAGATTTCTTTATATCTTTTAACTAAGCGCAAAAACTGTTCGGTATGTACGGCACACTCAAAAAACTTAGCTTGGTCAGTTTCTTTATCGGTAAGGTGAGCACAAAACTTTGCGCATAATTTCTTAAATTTATCCCTTGCGTCTTTAACCACTGCCTTATAGTCCACTACGGCTGGGTCGATTTTTCTTTCAAAGTCAAGGCGCAAATCGTATTTTTCAAACTTCTTAACAAAGTATACGTCGGTAGAATCAATCAAACTTTTAACGTCTAAATAAAGTGTGTTTGTAAACGATAATGCCTTTGGCATATCATACGTATTAAACACGTTAAGCGGTTCAATCAAACTGTCTAATAACGCAGACAACTCTCTATCAAGCGCCCTTTTATATTCGCCAAGTAAAAATTCTAGTCCGTCGGGTGAGTAATAATAGCGATATTTATCCATAAACGAATCGGGGTCGGCTTCACTATCGCAAAACGCACACGCCGATAAAACAAGTTGCTTTAATCTTGCATCAGTTCTTCCTATGGCATACCTATCCACAAGCGTATAAAACCAACTTCCCCCCGAATCGTAAAACTCCTTAAAAGCCTTATCAACGCATTCTAAACGCATTACGTTTGACTCTGACTCATCCATAATTCTAAAATCGGGTGCAACGCCTGCACTGAAAAAGTTTAAGCGAATTAGTTTACCGCAAAAAGAGTGAAGCGTGCAAATATCAGCCGTTGGCAATTCCACAAGCTGACTATATATCCGTTGTTTGTTTTGTCCGTCTAAGTTATCACAAAGCGCACTTTTTAACTTTTCTTTCATTTCACTTGCGGCTTTTTCGGTAAACGTTACGCACAAAATTTGACCTACGTTTGCGTTTTTTTCTAAAACCAGACGCTTTACACGCTCAATCATAGTATGCGTTTTTCCACTGCCGGCAGAGGCGGAAACCAAAATATTGCCGTCATCGTGCATCACTGCTTGAAACTGTTTATCCGTCAATTTCGGCATTTTCTTTTCCTCCTTCAACTGCGTTTATAATAGTGTTTTCATTTACCTTTTCAAGTTTTCTTGAATTTTCTTCACCGCCACCACATAATGCCTTATACGCACAATACTGACAGGTGTCGTTATACGGCGAAGCAACGATAACCCCTTCTGCCATTCGTTGAGCGGCAAGTTCACTTAGTTTTACTGCATAATCAACGTAAGAACTTAATGCACTTTGGCTTATGGCGTTTTTAACCTTGCCCTTAGCGTCAACTTCAACCCAAGCGCTTTTCTTTTTATCGTTAATTAAATTATCTTGTGCTAAAACGGCTTGTTCATCATTTAACGTCTTACCTACTGCAAGAGCCTTATCCTTTTTGTCGGGTGCATCATACTTATCTTGAACAGGCAAATAATATAAGCCTGCAAGTTTCTTTTGCCCGTCCTTAAACTTTTCAGCAACCGCCGCCGCATATAAGTAAAGTTGAAGTTTAATCCCTGCAAAAAGCGACTTATCGACCGCATCGGCAGTACCCGTTTTATAGTCAAGCACCCTAAAATAGTCGTCGCTAACGTCAACCCTATCTATCTTACCTTTAATCTTAAATTTACCATCGTTTAATTTAACAGCAGGATAGAACTTTCCGTCCCCGAACTGCGCTTCGGTAGTCTCAACGCTAAACGACGAATTTTTTAGCGTGCAATAAGTGTTAAAACAATACTTTTCACACTCTTTAAGTACACGACTGATAGCACTTGACGTAACGCTATCGGATAGGAATTTTTTATATTCTTCTTTTTTTAGAACTTCTTCTTTGATTTTGTTAAACAGTTGGCTAGACGATTGTTCATCACGCACTTCATCAAGTTTAACGCAGTATTCAGAAAAAATATCGTGCATTAAATTGCCCACAGAAAAGGCTTGAACCACGCCCTCTTCACGCTCTTTTAGTTTTACGCTATGCGACAAAAACGCACGGTAAGGGCATTTATAATAATCTTCAATAGTGGTTGGTGATAGTGTTTGCTTTATAATAGCACGGTCAGTTTTTTCTAAAACCACTTGCATTTCTTTGTTGGCGTTGTCAAGTAAGTGTTTTAATTTATCTTCGCCCACAGCGTTAAAAAATGCCGATGCGTTCATAAAGTCACAATTTTCTCGTTCGACAAATTGACCGCATTCTTTGGCAAACGTCTTTACCCCTTGCCTAAAAGTCAAATATCCGTTTTCGTTAGGAAAACTCTTAAACGTAAACGTGTTTTCAAGTTCGGTTAAAACTTGGCTTTTAGTATTCTTTGCGCCGTCTATTCCTACAATCGGGTAAGATAAATAAAGTCTTTCTGAAAATGCACAAAGTGCAAGTGCAAGGTTTTCTCGTGTGCGGTGATTTACTATCCTTATCTTAGGTTCAATCATAACCTTTATTTGCTCTAACGCATCAATATCGCCGTCGGATAACAAAGCAACGTCTGCTTGAACAGTCGGCACGCTAGAAGTAAGCCCAACGGCAAACAAACGCTTAGCTTTGGCAAGTGCCGTCTCCTTATATTCGCCTACGAAAACCGCATCGTTATACTGTGGAATTATAGAAAGTTCAAGTGCAATAACACCGCTTGTAAACACGTTTTTATATTCGGTTATGCTCATTTCTACGTTAGATAGAATTACGTCCATCTCATCAAGAATTTTTACGATAGCATCGTAAACTTGTGCGTTTACAGCCGATTCTTCTATTTCGCCCGAAGATTTTAAAGTTTCCGTCCACTCAGTGACTTTTTCTTTAACGTTAAGTGCTTTTAACATACCACGCACGTTAAATCCGTTAAGGACCGAACAAAGTTTTTGTCTAAACTGTTCTAAACTTGCCGTTTGTTCTTTGTCCGTTTCATACTTTAACGGCTCTTTTATTCTACCGTAGTTTACGTTGTATTTTATAATATAGTTTTCAAAACTGTCCGATAGATTTTTATCTTGTTCAAACAGTGGATTCTTAAAGAACGTACTTATTGCCTTGCGTTCAAAATTTTTCCTAAATATTTCTATATACGCCAAAATAAGCGTTACCACAGGGTGATTGTCCGCACGCTTGCGTTCATCTAAAAAGTAAGGTATTCTAAGCGTGTCAAACGCCCTTTTAACGTATTCTTTATACTCTACTACGTTTGGAAGTGCCACTGTAAAATCACGATAGCGACACTCTCCTTTAAGCACCGATGCCTTTATAATCTCAGCAACCCTTTCCATTTCGGCAGGGGCGTTAATAGCACTGCCGTAATAAATTTTATCGGTTGTGATTTTGCTTTGATTTTTTCTAGGGGTAAAAAGGTTTTGTGTTATTATTTTACCTTCTAAGTTATAGCCACCGTCTTCATTAATCTCTAATAGTGCTATGTCTAATTTTTTACAGTAGTTTTTAATGTATTCAGCCGTTTCGTTGACGTAAACAAGTGGATTATCACCCTTGCAAAGTATGGCCGTAACGTTGCCCGCTTTTTCAATAAGCGTGTTTATTGCAGAGCGCATTTGTGCAGTGAATCCTGAAAAGCCAACCAAATACACGTCCGCACGGGCAATATCCTTGCTTTCCGATATAATTTCGGGTAAATAGGATAATGAAGAACTTTGGTCTTCATAACCGTGCGCATTGATGAACTCTTCGTAAGCGACAAAAACGCAATAAATATCGGTAAGTTTATTTTTAAGCATACCCGAAGACTGGTCTATTGCATAAAGCAAATCGTTTGGGGTAACCTTGGCACTTTTAAGTTGCATTATAAGTTCACTAAGCGTAGGCGCAAGCATAGCCCTACTTGACTTAAAGCACGAAAGTTTAACGTCGGATAAAATTCTTTTAACCGCCATCGCACTTGCTTCCTTGGTCAATATTTTTTCTAAGGGTTTTTTGACACGCATAAAATTACCGAACGAATACACGTCGGTATTAAAACTTCCGCCAAATGAAGCGCAAATCATTCGTTCTGCCATAAGCGAAACTTTTTCTTCGCAAAAAATAACGTTGCGCCCGTTAGCACGATTGCACTTGCCGTCAAGTTCTTTCACTAAAATATTAAATAAATTGAAGTATGAATCGGTTGTTATAAGTTTTATCATACTTCTATTGTAACATATTTTTAGAACTTTTAAAGTTTTTTATAGATAAGTTTTACAATTTTTTTATTTTATGGTATTATATATTAGAATTTAATAACGGAGAACTTAAATGAAAAAGATTTTTTTGACGCTTACGGCATTAATAGTCGCTTGTATCACCTTACTTTCGGGGTGCAGTTGCGTACCCGCCGTACCACTTACGTTTAACCAAAACTTCGCAGGGGGCGACGATGCACCCACCAACTTTAACACTAAATATAAAGAAGTTTTAACTTATGACGTTAAGTACGTTTCCGAATACAATTCATCGTTAAAGATAAGCGAAAATTTGGATAAAGAACTTCTTCCCACTTACAGTAACGGTAAATACGTTTCAACCTTTTACGGTGACGTAGGAAGTTTACCAATCGGTGTACAAACGGATATCAATTATACCGATAGTGATATTCACCATATTAAGACTGAATTCAGCATTGACACAAAAATAAACGGAACAACTTACACCGAAGAGATTTATAGTGAAGCTTACTTCTATTCAGCAAACTACTCTTTCGCTCCTATATATTCAAGGACGATACTTAAAAACGCATTAGTTTATATTGACGTAGAAACCGATACAATTGCAGAGCGTTTGCAAATCTTTGAATACGTTACAAAGTATAATCAAAATTCTTACGTTCAAACAAAGAAAGTTTATAAATCAGATAAGACAACTCCCGAAGAAATTAACGCTGAAATAAAAGATATCGATATTACTTCACCAGAATTAGTAAGTAAACTTGTTGACTTTGAAACGGAAAAAACTCACGGTTATTCAATAAAGCAAGCAATAGATAACGTTCAGTTGTTGTTCGCAATTAGAAATCTTGACGTAGCAGTTGAAAAAAGTGTTTCTGTGCCAACCATATCACCAACCTACGGAACGCCAAAGAACTTGGCAATTAAGAATCAATCGGAAAGCACCAAAGACGTAACAATTAGTTTTAATGGTGCTACAAGTGAAGCAGAAAAAATGTCCGTTAAGAATATGAGTTTTGTTATCGATGGAACTAATAACGCCGGTTCAGCACAATACGTTGTAATTCAAAAGAGTAAAACGGATAAAATTCCTTTTAGAGCATTGCCCGTAGAATATGCCGAAACGTTAGTTGAATATAACACTTTTGCTCAAATGGGCGCACTAAAATACACGCTTACGTCAGTTACTGTAACAGAATAGTAAATAACAAAATCCGCTTAAAAATTCTTTTAAGCGGATTTATATTTTAGGTAAAAAATTAATCCCCACTACTGTGGGGATTTTTATTATTGTTAATTATTAGTTATACTTTGTTTCACCAAATGCTTTTGCTAAATCAAGCGTGCCTGCGTTAAGCACTTTATAGGTAACGTATTCGTTTGCGAAGTCAAATGCGTTTTCGCCAACAGCAGTTACGTTTTTAAGGCTAACCGTTTCAACCGTCGGTGCAGTTTCAACGCTTTCACCCATATACTTAATTTGCTTACAACCACTAAATACGCTATTTTCTAATTTAACAGTACCCTTAAATATAACCTTTTCAAGTTTACTGCAACCGCTAAATGCGCTGTTATAAATGGTTTTAACAGTTTCGGGTATTTCGATAGATTTTAACGCTATGCAACCACTAAACGCATTTTCACCGATTGCACTGAGTTTTGAGCCTTTTAGTTCAACCGTCTTTAAGTTGGTGGCACCGTCAAAAGCGTGCATAGGAATACTGTAAGAATTTTTACCTTCGCTAACCTTTTGAGCGTTTATAATAACCTTTTCAAGCGTTACGGGCATATAACAACTTACTGTTGTGTTACCTGCATTGATTGTAACGTTTTTGCCCCCGTCGTATTCTTCCGTACCAAACAAGTGTGCGATAGTTCTTGCTTTGTCAACCGACTTATCAGTAGCAGTAGCACTTTCTTTAAAGAATGCGTCAGAATTTACAGTTTTGCCAACGAAAGGAAGTTCTATGGTTTTAAGATTACTCATCTTTCTAAATGCGCCCTCTGCAATTTCTTTTACGTTTGCAGGAACGATAATTTTAGTAAGCGTGGTTACACCGTCAAAAGCGCCTGCCTTAATATTGATTTCTTCGGTAATATTCTTAGATTTAAGAACTTCACCGATATCAAGCGTAGTTTCACCTTCAACAGCAACGTAACCGTAAACGGTATAAACACCATCGATTTTTTTAAGCAAAAGTCCACTCTTTCCACCCGTTACATCGTTATTGTCAGGCGTACAAGCAACGCACATAACCGCAGTTGCAATAGCTAATAGCCCAACAAGAAGTATATTCAAGAATTTTTTCATAAAATCTCCTTGCCAAATTAATTTTTATACTTAATTAGTTTAACATTTTATTAGTATTTTGTCAATAAATAATATTTGTTTTAAAGGCTAAAACATTACTTTTTTGGAAAATAATCATAAAAAACAGTCTATGCGCTGTTTATGCACATAGACTGTATATAATTTAACAGTTAGATTATAACTTTTCCATTAAAGAAACTTTCAAAGTAGCCATTGCTGTCTGCACCGACCTTTTCAAAAACACCGACTAAATCATCAGGGGTAGCATTTAAGAATTTATAGTTTTCATAATATCGTTTAAGCGCTTTATAAAACCTATTATCTCCTATGGTTTTTCGCAAAGTATCATACATTATGCAAGGCTTTATGTAAGCAATATTAACGTATTCGTATTCGCTAGAAAAATCTTTTAGACTACGAGTCATAGTGGTGTTTACTTTGCCGAAGAGTTTATCGTAAACCGAACAAAAAACTTTATAAGTGCTTTCGCTAGACTGTATAAGCGATTCTCTTGTATAGCCATATTCTGCGAATTTTTCATAAAATAATACTACTGAGTATTCGGCTAAACCTTCGTCTAAAAATCCGTATTCTATTTCATTATTGCCCACTGCTGTTTGCCACCATTGATGCGCCGTTTCGTGCACTATCACTTCACCGTAAGGAAGTCCTGTCAAGTCATCGCTTATCATCACAAGTGCGGGAAATTCCATTCCGCCTTGAACGAATTTGGTTTGCACCACAGAGTAAGTTTTATACGGATACTCACCAAACAGTTCACTAAAAGTGTTCATACTCTTTACTGCATAATCCAAGGATTTTAACGGCTCTTTATCGTCGTAATAATAGTAGTTGATTTCTATCCCAGTAGAATTATCGGTTATAGTTTCAAAATTTTTGCTTAAAACGAAAGCGAACGAACGTGCATTTTGAATTTTATATGTTCGTTCAATCGTGCCGTCAAGTTGTGAGGCACTCTCTATACTGCCACTTGATGCAACGACGTAATTTTCATCACAAGTAAGCGTTACGGTATAATCTGCACAATCACTAAAAAACGGGTCACCGTTAGCATAATATACGCATTCGTAAAACCTACCGTCCTGCTTTGCACAAAGTATAGGATAAAAATTCGCAAGATTTATAGTTTTATTGTTATAGCCTGTGCGTGCGATAACGTTTGCCAAATTGACTGTAAAATCTATCTTTATACAAACACTTTCGTTTGGGAAAACTTGGTTTTCTAACTTTACGTCTAAGACATTTAAATCTTCACCACACACTTGATACTGTAACGGTTTTTCGCCGAAAAACACGCCGTCAATTTTCATATCACCGTAACTTATACCGTTTGGATAGGCTTTACCCATATATTGCGCTGAAATAGGCGAATATTTTGCCCCCGACCTAAACGCATTTGCAAAAAGATTAAACTTTAAGTTTTCCACCACGTTTTCACCATCGTTAAAATACTCTACCGTTTGAC
>JAGASB010000315.1 GCA_017621955.1 Clostridia bacterium
AGTGAAATATATTCGTCTTCAGGGTCAAGCACTATAATTCGTGTACCATTAGACCATTCGTTAACGATAAACGACTTCAAGAAGAAAGACTTGCCTGCACCAGACTGCCCGATTATCATTGCATTACTGTTCTGATACATACTACCTCTTTTCCAAATATTAAGCAGGAACGGATATCTATTGTCCATGTTCTCGCCGAGCATTACACCACCCTCATCCAAAACTGAGTTTCGGACAAATGGGAACACTGCTGCGAGCGAACTACTGTTAATACCGTTCTCATAATTTCCTAATACTGAAACTGGAGAAATATCAGCACTCTTGAATGCATCAATTTGAAGACCATACATCATAGACGGCTTAAAGTTGCCCGTTAAAAGCGAGCGCCTCACTGCTTTTTTGTAATTTGCGTCATTCAAATAGTTGTATGCAGTAACCGTAAGAGTAACGTCAAGAAGCGATTCGTTTTCAGCTTGTAAACTATCAAGCAATGCCGTCATACTACGCCTATGTATTTGCGCGGTATTTGCTTCGCTTGCCTGTTCGCTAGTTATCTGCTTTAATTCCATTTCTCCAATACACTTATCGATACGCTTTATAGCCTTATATTTATCTACGGGCTTGACGTGCATAACGACTTTGGTGTTTGGAATATTAAAGAGATTAGCTCCCCAAGCGTTCTTAACACGCAATGGATATTCCGCAACAGATAGGATTGCCGCTTCAATACCGTTAATAACGTACTTATTTGACTTAAATTCTATTGAGTCGGGTTTTATCCAATCAATGAGTTCTTCGTCCGTTAAATCGTTAATTTCGCGTTCGTCAAAGTTTCTGAAATAACAGTACTTCAAGAAAATCGCTACAGGACGACGAGTTAGAACTTTCGTCCTCAACCCACACTTGTTAATTTCAGCTGCGATGTTCACGGCCGTATTTTCTAGGTCAAGTTCATCTCTACCGTAAATAACAACGTAGTATTCAGAAGCATACTGCTTGATGATATTGTTAAGCTCATCAATTCTATCTATTCGTTCGCTTAATACGTTTGCTCGCATTTCTTTAATATCCGGCGGAAGATTTCCCTTCTTAACCGAATTCAGTTTCTCGAATAGTTCACTTGAAAATGAGTCTAACGTAACAGGTCTATCAATCTTAACGATATCGGCGGACTGTGTTTCTTCAAGCATCTTAAGAGCATTTGCAAAATAATCGATATCGACGTTTTGTTGTTGTTCATCTTCAATCTTGAAATTCTTCTGCCCTACCTTGATTACTCTACCGTAATGTCCAGTTTTATAAACCAAAAGACCATTCTCTTTAATACCTGCCAGCTCGCTGATTGCATCAATTCGTTCTTTCTCTTTTTCTGCTGTTTTTATATACTTTTTCTTTCCGATTGCAAATCGAATATTTTCAAAGATATATGTATAGAAAATACCATCACCCGTTGGCATAAACATAACGAGTGCCGTAAGTCCCAGTATTACAGCTAAAACCCAATTTTCCATTGTTATAGAAACAAAAACTAATGCAAATACAACTAATGCGACAAAAATATCTTTCATTGAATAGCATTTCCAAACGTTGCTTCTAACTTTTATTTTCTTTGGAATAATTCTCACTTGTATTCACCTCCTGTGTCATCGCTTAAATCAAAATTTCTTAAATCTTCAGAGTATTTGTTTGAACCCGAAAGTTCCGTAGCTCCACCCATCTGTGCATTGTAACTGCCATGTAAGATGTTATAGACTTCTCTAACCGACATCGTTCTACTTTTATCGGTAAATTCACCAGAACCGAACAATTTTGAAAACAATGCCTGCCCTGCTGGAATAGTTGCTGCGCCACCGATTATCATAAATATCTTAAACATCGTGTTTCCGTATACAGATATTCCATCTATATTCATATTGGCTATCATTGGCAAGATAATAGCAAAAATGCTGACCGAGAACACCGTCCCGTATGTCAGCACTAACTTTGTTATAAATGCTTCACGCCAAGTCTTAAATCGAGCACCATCATCAAGAGGTAACGTTGATAAAAACATTGGCATTGTAACGTACATAAACACCAACTCATAGATTCGTTTTACTAGTTTTATAATTGCTTTAACTAAAGCAAAACCTAAACCTACGACAACTAAGATTGCTGGCAAATACATAAACGTATTCGGGTTTATCATTCCGTTCATCTTCCACTGTGTGGGGAATACACCAAAAACTGTATTCGGATCATATTCACCTAGAATATCTCTAACCGTTATTGTTGAGAAATCCACTTCTGCAATAGAATACCCGCTAAGCCAATCTCCAACACACATATTAAAGATTGTGTCTGCAAGATTCATAGACGTATCTATCTCAAAGATTTGCGCAATTAAAACAAGAAGTGCGTTTGAAATCAGTATACCGATAATTACCACAATAAGCATTGCCATGGTTCCCAACAAACTCAAAAAGAATTTCCCTACTATACTGGAAATGTTTCGGTTGTTCGCTATCATATTCTTAACCAAAGCAACAATTGCAAATATGCAAGAGAGCCCTATTGCCAAAATAAAGACGCACCAAAAGACCTTACTGATTGTAGAATCACCAACCAAGAACTCTATAAGATTTATTTCTTGACCTTTATAGTTAATAGTACTAATCCCCGTCAATGATGAAAACAGTTCCATAATCCCGTCCACAGCTTGCAAAATCCATAGAAAGATTTGCATTACAAATTCTTGTAAAAATATTATCATACAAACCTCCTACATTACCAAGAAAGCCAAGACGACAATCCGTTAATTAAAAGTGGCATTGCAACAGCGATAACGAACGTTATAATAATACCGATTATTAAATTTTTCACCATCCCTCTTGCGTTAATTTTTTCTTCTTTACGATTCGCAACTATAACTCTAATTCCAATATACGCGCCCCAAACCACAACAACGGTCGCTCCGGCGATTACTATATAAATCCAGAATGAGTTTACCAACTCTGCTATTTTATTTACTATTTGCTTAAAACTGGTTTCCATCACAACCCTTTGCCCAATCATTGCTGCTATTTCAGAAGTCGTATAATCTTCTGCAATTAACGTTCCATACGCCGCATGATGAGGCGATGAATATCCAATTTTCCCAGCATTGTCTTTTACATAAAAAATGTACGACAACTCCAAATTGTTGCCTGCCTCAGGAATGTTGTGTATTCCGCATTTCAAGATGCGTCCGCCCTCTAATAACGTAGGGGTTTCGACAGTTAAAATTGCCAACGTATCTTTTAGTCCCAAAGCGTCATATTCGTCAATATAATTTCCAGTTACGCCATACCTTTCTGCATACCATCTCGGGAAAACAACTACACCGTATTCAAGTGATGAATCGTAATATTCTTCAGGCACGAAATAACAAGCGTAAATATTCTGACCTTTTTCTTCACTTTTACCCTTTGTAAAAGTAATAAAGACAGTATTTTCTACTATTGTTTCAACTGTTATCTGTTGCTCATTTTCAAGAGTTTCTGCATATGTAGTTACCGGCTTCACTCCTATAAAAATTGATAAAAACATTGTCAGTATTACAAGTAGCAATGCCACTTTTGATACTGATTTTTTGTTTGACTTTATTTCTGTCATGCTTACCTCCTAATTTACCAGGTTACCCACCAAGATAACCCGTTAATAAGTAACGGCACTGCCATCGCTATGGTAAACATAACAATAATGCCGACTACCAAATTCTTTATCATTCCCCTTGCATTTATCTGCTCTTCCTTTCTTTAGCCACAGCAACTCGAATTCCAAGATATGTGCCACACACTACCACGGTGGCACCCATTGCCAAAACAATATAAATCCAAAA
>JAGASB010000316.1 GCA_017621955.1 Clostridia bacterium
CATAAGACCTTCATCCCCTGTTGAATTTATGTCAATACCATACTTTTCCATAAAATCTGCGGGCAAAATAGGCACTCTCATACCTTGATAAATAAAGTCTCCCAAAGAATAAAATATAGGACAGCCGTTATAAATTTCTATACCACGAAGCTCGTGTGTACCACCGCCTATCATTGCTGATGCACCTGCATCAATGCAAGCGTGCGATAATTCTTCCAAAAATTCGGGAACTTCGCAGTGAATATCTTTTTTAACGTGATGACAGTGAATAAGCACTAAAACATAGTCGTTTTCTTCTTTTGCTTTTTTGACCGTATTTATCAATCTTTCTTTATCTTTTTTGTTGCATTCGGTATTTTTTCTCGTTCCGTCGTAACAGAACTTCACTTCCCCAAAATTAAATATGCCATCAGGGTCAGGCAAAATGAACCCACCTTTAATAGACAAGTTGCGTGTTGGATTTATGTTAGTGTCCTCCGCTATCTTTTTAAGAACTTCAAGTTTGTCTTTGTCTATTTGATAATACCTTTCACAACCAAAGTAATTTACACCTGGTCTACCGTCTAAATAAATAGTTTTTGGACCTGCTTTTGACGCAAGATTAAACTCAGTAGTAACTGCAATTATTGCAACCTTAGTCCCAGAAGCGTCAATTACTGCGGGGGCACTCGCCTGTTCAAGACTTCTTCCTGTACCCGAATGTGCCAAACCCCTTTTATCAAGTTTATCTATCGTGGATAAAAGTCCGTGATAAGAGTAGTCCATGCAGTGATTGTTTGCCGTGCCATAATAGTTAAACCCATACTTTGTTAAATCATCAAAAACGTGCGGTCCGGTATTGAGCCACGTTCCACCACTATAAGCGTTTGCAAACTCGCCAAACTTTGATATGTTAGTTTCCAAGTTGGTAATTCTTACGTCGCAATCCCCTATAAATGATGAAACCGTTTTCTAATCGGATTGTATTCGGAAGGAATATCTGCTACAAATAAAGAATCACCCGTCGCTGATACTTTAAGACGCTTACTCATAAATTTGCTCCTTGTTTAATATACACCTATATTATAACTTACTTGCGTATACGATTTCAATTAACATCGTTATCAAAATCATTAATTTTATTGAACAATATTCTTAGCTTTTACTTTCTTACAGCACCGTTACCACAAATAAAATATTTTTGTGTAACTAGCGCTTCAAGCCCCATAGGTCCACGTGCGTGAAGTTTTTGAGTGCTAATGCCTATTTCAGCACCAAGTCCAAACACGAAGCCGTCCGTAAATCTTGTAGACGCATTGTGGTATACGGAAGATGCGTCAACTTCGTTCATAAATTTAACGGCACTATCTAAGCACTCTGTTATTATGGATTCTGAATGTTTTGTTCCGTGTTCGTTTATATGCGTGATTGCTTGCTCTAAACTATCGACAGTTTTAACTGAAATTATTGCAGCGCCATATTCGGTATAAAAGTCATCGTTGTTAGCTTTTTCCAAATACGGATAGCTTTTTATCGTACCATAAGCACGCTCATCAGCACGAATAACAACTTGCTTTTCAAGAAGTTTTTGAGCAATTAAAGGCAGTGCCTTTTCAAGAATTTCACTGTGAATTACAATAGATTCACACGCATTGCAAACACTATAACGCTGAGTTTTTGCGTTAAATATTACGTTTGCAGCCATAAAAGCATCTGCATATTTATCCACATAAACGTGGCAGTTGCCCGTACCTGTTTCTATTATAGGGATAGTAGAATTTTCAACCGCCGCTTTAATGAGAGAGGCACTGCCTCTTGGTATAAGCAGGTCAACGTATTTATTAAGTTTCATAAACTCAGTAGTTGTTTGCCTTGACGTATCTTCAATTATAGAAACAGCATTTTCATCAACACCACATTCACGAAGCGCCCTCTTTAATACCTTTACTATCGCCGTATTAGACCGCAACGAATCGCTTCCACCCTTTAATATTACTGCGTTTGCTGTTTTAAAGCATAGTGCAAACGCATCTGCCGTTACGTTTGGGCGTGATTCGTAGATTATACCAACTACCCCAAACGGTACGGTTTTTTTAACGATTTTTATCCCTTGCTCTACGTTTTCATATTCGTAAACAGTTTTATCAAGCGGTGCTTTTAAGGTGGCAACTTGTTCTAACCCGACTGCCATACCTTCAATAACTTTTTCGGTAAGCATAAGCCTATCTATAAAAGCGTCAGTCATACCTTTTTTTCTTGCATTTAATATATCAACTTGGTTTTCTTGCATTAAAAAATTTGCGTTTTCACGAAGTAATATAGCAGCCCTTTTAAGCACAATATTTCTTTCGTTTTCAGACACGTTAGATAGACGTATCGACGCTGACTTTGCGCCCTTTGCAAGTGATATTAAATCATACATTATTGTTTCCGCCTTTTTTGAAAATTCTTTTTAATTTACCTTTAACACGTTGCCAGAAATAAAACCTTTTAAGCCTTAATTTCCTAAGTTTTTTACGTTTATACCACTTATTAACCCTTTCAACGTATTTTTTATCAGTGCATTCAACGTATTTCTCGCCTTGATAAAAGCCTTTCATTACACCGAAAACACTTTCTTCTAAAACCTTTTCTAGTGTAAACTGACTATCGCCACACATAATATATCCGTCTGACGTAACTTCCATTACCCTATGCAAAACAAAAACGTCGTTTTCCCTAGAATACAGTGCAACGTCATACTTTTTAAGTCTTTCCGTTTTGAGCGTAACGACCACTGACTGCTTACGGTTTTTAAGTATGGGCCACATACTGTTTCCACCTGGCACAAACGCTATAACGCCAAATTTATTTAGTTCAGTCCTATAATTAGACTTTTCATTAAAATTATCCATACTTTTAAAGTATAACAAAAATACGGACGTTTGTCAACGCCCGTATATAATTAAGGTCTATTAAATAAATTGCTTTTTATAAATATTCCATATAAAACGCTACTTAAAACTACGCCGAATACACCTTGAACAAGATTGCCTGGGATACTTGCTGCTGCGCTTAATCCTTTTCCCATAATTAAGCAAGCAAATAAAAAATAACCTAATACCATAAAAAGTTCGGAAACGATACTTGCTATAACAACACTGACAATATCAGTCTTTATTAATTTTTTAAGTGCTTTATACACAAACAATACTATAAGTGCCATACCCGCTTTTATTATAAGCGTTGCAGGCGCATAGATAACGTACCCCGTTAAAACGTCTGCAAGAGCGCTACCCAGCCCAGCAGAAACAGCACCAAGAAGCGGTCCCAACGCAAATGCCCCAAACAAAACGAAAACGTCCCCTAAATTAACGTATCCACTCATCGGCGACGGTATTTGTATCACCATAGTCGCAACCGTTGTCAGCGCAGAAAACAATGCACACAACACTATTCTTCTTGTTGAAATATTTGCCATTTTCTTCATCTCTAAAATTTTTTCTTCATTATACAACTTTAATAGGGGTATTTGTCAAGAAATATAAACTCAATTACTTGACTTTTTAAATAAATTTAGTTTATAATTAGATTGTATTCAATTATATTGTATAAAATAAAGGTGTATTATGGACGAAAAATACGAAGGATTAAAACTTGATAACCAAATTTGTTTCCCGCTTTATGCAGCATCAAAAGAAGTAATTAAAAAGTATAGAACCTATCTTGACAAACTTGGACTTACCTATACTCAATATATTACCATGATGGTATTGTGGGAACATAAAAAAGTCAACGTTAAAGATTTGGGTGCAGAACTTTTTCTTGACTCTGGCACACTCACCCCCTTGCTTAAAAGCCTAGAACAAAAAGGCTACATCAAAAGAGAAAGAGATAAGGGCGATGAAAGAATTTTAAACGTTACAATTACAGAAAGTGGTGAAGC
>JAGASB010000317.1 GCA_017621955.1 Clostridia bacterium
GGTGTCCGTTTGGTTTTGAAACAGATATTTACATACACGCTGACGTATGATTATATACTAAGCCTGTGGCTTAAATAAAAAAATTCGACAAGTTGTTAACGAAATTTGTCGATTTTTTTTTTGGTGGGGGCGGTAAGACTTGAACTTATGACCTCTTGCATGTCAAGCAAGCGCTCTAACCAGCTGAGCTACGTCCCCAAAGCCTTATTATATTAACATATTTTGTTGTATTTTACAAGCAAAATAACTAATAATTTTAAACTAAAAAATAAATTTAAAGAGTGAAAGCGTGGTAGCATTTTGCTACCACGCTTTCGGTAGGAAATAATAAAAAACGGGTAATCTAAATTATATATGATTGAAGCCTTTTCCGTAAACTTCGTTTGCATCGCAAACGATAACGAAAGCGCCTTCATCAAGTTGTTTTATCATATTTTTAAGTGCAATCACTTGATTGTGTTTAACGCAAGTGAACAATACGCCCCTAGGCGTTTTTGAATACATTCCCTCGCCATTAATAAGCGTAACGCCACGAGGGCTGTGAGATATCAAAAAGTCTGAAACTTCTTCCGCTTTTGTAGTAATAATATAACAAAGTTTGGCTTTTTGTATACCCATTACTATCATATCGGATATCTTTGCGCTGACGAATATTAGAATAAGTGCAAAGAGAACGTTTTCAGGATTACCTAAAACAAACGCACCTAATACAACGACTAAGCCGTCAAATAGGGCAACGTGCGTTGCAATACTACCGAACGGACAAACGTGGTGGGTAAGCCTTCCTAATAGTTCTGTTCCGCCACTGCTTGTTTCGTACTTGATAAAAAGGCCTATGCCTATACCTTGTAAAATACCGCCGTAAAGCGATGCTAAAATCGGCTCGTCTGTAAGGTTGGTTAAGTTTGTTGTTAACGCAACACGGCTCATAATCTCTGTAAAAAGACCAAGCGAAGCTGTGGTGACAAAGCATCTTAAAATAAACTTCCAACCCATAAGTTTAAATCCAAATATAAGGATTGGCACATTGATTAAAATGATAAACAAACCAGCAGGGAGTCCTGTTACGATTTGAATAAGCGAAGCCGCACCACTTACACCACCACCGACAATCTTGTTTGGAATAAGAAAAACGGCAAGGCTTGAAGCATAACAAATGCAACCTAGCACCATAAAGATATAGCGTTTGATTTCAAAAAAGAGAGATTTTTTATTAAGCATAACTTTTCCTTAAAATAATATATACTTTTACCATTATAGAAAATTTATTGCTAACTATCAAGTGTTTTTTGAAATTTTTTTAATTTTATCAAAAAAAAGAAAATTTTTCAATCATATATCATAAAATATTAAAATACTAAAATTTTTGCTCAAAACTATTAAAACGGTTGCTCAAAGAGAAAGATTTTTGAAAATTATGCGGTTTATATAATAAATTTTAAAAAACACTTGACAACAAGTGCAATCGACTTTATAATTTATAAATAATTTAAATAAATACACTATAAGGAGAGAGAAATGGTTGCTCAACAAATATTTTCAGACGACCTAATTATACTTGAACTTGTGTTAAGATTGTTTCTAGCCCTAATAATAGGTTTTGCAATCGGCTTTGAGCGTAAAATGCGCTTTAAGGAAGCAGGGATAAGAACGCACACAATCGTGTCTATCGGCTCGTGTTTGTATATGATAATATCAATGTTTGCATTTGAAGGTGCTGACACGTCAAGGGTTGCTGCGCAAATAGTTTCTGGCATAGGTTTTTTAGGTGCAGGCATGATATTTTATCATAAGGAAATGGTGCACGGTTTAACAACGGCTGCGGGTATTTGGGCAACGGCTGCAATAGGTATGGCGGCAGGCGCTGGTTGGTATATTCTTTCTATTGTAGCAACAGTGCTTATAATTTTGTTACAGTGTGTTATGCACACTAATTTTAAGGTGTTTCACGCACATCATTTTGTTAAGGTTAATTTAGTGTATAAAGACCAAAGTGGTAATGTTACTGAACAAATTAAAAAGACTTTTCACGTTGAGCGTTTTACTAAAATAAGTGCAAAAAAAGACGGCGAAGGCATAACGTTTAGTGCGGTGCTTAGCACGGATAAAATTTTAAGCGCAATGGAAATTCAAAAACTACTCACTGAAAATCCGTCTATAATATCAATAGCACGTCAAGACGATGATTTTTAATTACACGGAGAACTTATGAAAAAATTAGACGTTTTAGGCAAGGATTTTTCTAAACTTAATAAAAAGAAACTTTTTTTGTTTGACCAAGATGGCACAATATATCTTGACAACGACTTATTTGACGGCGTTGAGGAGCTTTTAAATAAAATAGAGTCAAACGGTGGAAAGTACGTTTTTATAACAAACAATTCTTCAAAGTCGGTGATAGATTACGTTGAAAAACTACATAAGCTTGGTTTAACAAAGGTTACAAAAGAAAATATGTTTACTTCTACCCAAGCAACGACAATGCTTTTTAAAGAAAAGTTTGGTAAAAACTTAATATACGTTCAAGGTACACGCTCTTTTGTAAAAGAACTTATTGAAAGCGGATTAAACGTTACCGAAGAGTATAACGAAGACGCTTGTGCCGTACTTGTTGGATTTGACACTGAACTTACAAGTGAAAAGTTAAAAAACACTTGCAAGATGCTTACAAAAAAAGACGTGCCGTATTATGCAACAAATCCCGATTGGGTTTGCCCCGTAGATTTTGGGTATATACCCGACTGTGGTTCTATGTGTTTCGGTATAGAAAAGGCAACGGAAAAAAAACCTATTTTTATCGGTAAACCTGTGCCTAGCATGATTTACAGCGCAATGGAAAAGTTTTCAATAAGTAAAGAAGATACGGTAGTTTTTGGTGATAGGTTGTACACGGATATTGCCTCTGGTGTAAACGCAGGGGTGGATACAGTGCTTGTTTTAAGCGGTGAGGCAACTATGAAAGACTATGAAGAGAGTGACGTTAAACCAACGTTTGTGTTGAACGGAATATACGAATTATTATAAAAGATATCAAGGCGGTGCGATTAGTGCGTCAGTAATAGAGATTATTACTGACGCACTAGTTATATTTGCCTATCGGCAAGTTATATTGCTTTTCGCAGTTATATTTTGCTATGCAAAGTTATATTTACCCATAGGGTAAGTTATGGCAAATATAATATAACTTTGACTGTAAGTCAAAATATCACGCAAGGAACTTGCATATCACTTTTAGCCACAAGGCTAAAAATATAACTTATTAAACTTTAATTTTCGTGGATAACAAAAGCACACTACGTTTCACTTTTAGTGAAGTATAGTGTGCTATACTTTTTTTATGGGCTAACAATCCCTATGGGACACGCACTTTTTGCACCGTTTTTTATATACTTGACTAAAAGTTAATATAGTGATAAAATATTTAAAAGATTTATTATAAAGTAAACAAAGGAAGATATAATGGTAAACGTTCTTATTGTTGATGACGATAAAAATATTCGTAAACTAATGCGTGCCGTGCTTGAACGTTCGGGGTATAACGTTTATACTGCAAGCGATGGAAAAGAAGCGCTTGAATTAACCGATAACGTTAAAATCAATCTTGCAGTTGTTGACGTGATGATGCCCAATATGGACGGTTATGAGTTTACACGAACGTTACGCACTCTTAACGATGAACTGCCCGTATTAATGGTTTCTGCTAAACAACTTTCGGAAGATAGGAAGCAAGGTTTTTTAGCATGAATAGACGATTATATGGTAAAACCTGTTGATTTAGAAGAATTTTTACTACACGTTAAAGCGTTGCTTCGTAGAGCCAAAATAAACGACGAAAAGAAAATAGTGATAGGTTCAGTGGTGGTTGACAGTGAGTCCTTTACTGTAACAAAAGACGGAATGGTACAAGAGTTGCCACAAAAAGAGTTCCAACTTTTATATAAACTTTTATCATACCCCAACAAAATATTTACGAGAATACAGATAATGGACGAAATTTGGGGTATGGACTGCGATACGGGTTGGGAAAC
>JAGASB010000318.1 GCA_017621955.1 Clostridia bacterium
ATATAAGTGGGGTATCTACGTTAAAATAGCAATCGTGTGCGTACTTACTTTCTTGATTTCTACCGTGGGGATAAATACAACCGCATTCTGGTTGCTTTATGCAAAAGGCGTACCATATTTTACGTACTTGGCGTCCCGTTTGTTTATTCAAGGTCAGATTTGGAACAGCTTGATAAATTACGCGTTACTTTTTGTGATTGTTCCCGTTGTTTTGCGAATTAAAGCATTAAATTTGAGAATTGAGTAAAATAGACAATTGAATAACTCAAAAACTCCCTGTGTTGAACGCACAAGGAGTTTTCTTTTATTCGTCTTCTTTAAGATAATAGTACATACAAGGCCGACCGCCCGTTTCGTAGTTTAATTCTCCAACGACAAGACTATTTTCTTCTAAATAACTCATATATCGTCTAACGGTGACAGCCGTTAAACCGGTTTGCTCCGAAATAATATCGCTTGTAATAGGTTCGGGTTGATTTTTTTTTAAGCAAGAGAGAATGGCTTGCAGCGTCTTGTCTTGAATGCCTTTTGGGAAAAGTTCCTGGGGCTGCTTTCTCTTCTTGTCAATAATGAAGTCAATGTTGGATTGATTGAGAGTATCAAAGTCGCTTAAGACACGTTTTTGAGAAATGAATTTATCTAACGCGAGCTTAAAACGGTCAAAGGAAAAGGGTTTCACTAAATAATCCACAACCCCAAGGTGCAAAGCTTCTTCGAGGGAGTCTCTATCGTTTGCAGCAGTGACCATAATGACGTCTATGGCTTGTTTATCTTTGCGAAGTTCTCGTAACGTCTCAAAGCCGTTCATGTGGGGCATGAATACGTCTAATATAATTAAATCAACGTCGTTTTCGCTGATGAACTTTAATGCGGCTTCTCCGTCTTTACACTTTCCAGCGACGGAGAAATCTTTATGCCTACGAACGTATTGTTCGTTAATCATCGCAACCATAGGGTCATCTTCAACAATTAAAACTTTATACATAAATCAATTTTCCTTTTTTTCCTTTGAAAAATACACGAAGAAGGACGTGCCGACGTTTTCTTGTGAGTCAACGGTAATCAGCCCACCCAAATTTTCAACCATTGTTTTTACTTGGTAGAGACCAGTGCCACGGTTTTCGCCTTTTGTAGAGAATCCGTTTTCAAATATACGTTGTTTATTTTCTTCCGATATACCTAAGCCAGTATCGTCAACTGTTATTAAGATAGAATCCTCTTTAGAGAAAAGTCCTATAATGAGTTCGTTAGGATTAGACGGGTTAGGTTCTTTTGCGTTCATAGATTCAAATGCATTTTCAATTAAGTTCCCAATAACCGTAATAAGTACTTCCGTAGGGATATGCATATCGGTATTTGAGAAGTGAGAACCATCGCGTAACGTGAATTTGACGTTTAACTCTGCGGCTCGTGCTGTCTTACCGATAAGTAGTGCAGCCAAAGCGGGTTCGCTGATGCAATTCATGATTTTGCTGATAGACGCACGTTGAACCATCGTAATGTTTTCAATATAAGAGGTTGCTTGGTCGTACATCTCCATTTGGATGAGTCCAAGTATTACGTGTAGCTTATTAGTGAAATCGTGGTTATTTGCACGCATGGAATCGACGAGATAACGAGTACCTGCTAAGTCTTCCATAAGCTTGGTATATTCCGCACGGTCGTGCAAAATGCAGATTGTATCAATGGGGTCTTCTTCGTGTTTAATGGGGATCCTGTCTATTATGACGTCAGTTCCATCCATTCTTTGACCTTGAATGCCGAATTCCTTTTCTGATCCGTTTAAGACGGTTTTAATGACGTTACCATTTTTAATTTGTTCTATGTTTTTCCCGATGAATTCCGTAGCAGTACTGCTTTTATCTAACATTTTCACAGCGGAATTGTTGGTAAAGAGGATAGTGCCGTCTTTATCTACGGCGATAATTCCTTCTTTTAACGATTCGAGTATGTTATCGCGAACGAGATACATTGCTGAGATGGTATCGGGCTCATAACCTAACAAGCTGTTTTTGATACTTTTTGAAATCCGAGATGTGATAAATAATTCTATAATAATAGCGACAACGGCAAGGATTGCGTAAGTTGTAATAATTTGCGTGATGTTTTCATTAACATGTTCCGTTAGGATGATAACCATAATAAAACCGAGATATTCTCCGGTTTCGGAATAGA
>JAGASB010000319.1 GCA_017621955.1 Clostridia bacterium
TCAACGTTACAATCTTTACAGAAATTATTCAATATTCCCTCAACAACTCCTTTGGCTGTGAAAAAGTTTTCATTTTCACCAAACAAGGTGAAAGCAAGAATTTCATTTTCGGTTGGCAATTCGTTTACGGGTAAAGTTTTAGGATTATAAACTTTTGCAAGTTCAAAAAGTCTACCATTATTATTTTTTCTTGTCAAGTTATAGCAAGCAGCCCTAACCGCTGACGGAATCAACGACGTTCTCATTACAGCCAAGTCTTCACCCAATGGATTCAAAAGTTTTATAAACTTATATTTATCACTATTTTTATCAAGGTTGAACAAATTATATTCTTTTTCTGAAACGAAAGAATAGTTAATCATTTCGTTAAAGCCGTATCCAACAAGAAGTTCTTTTAACTGTTCGTGAGATTTTTGTTGTTCGGTTAAACCACCATTTGTGATAGACGACGTTTTAAGCAACGTTGACTCAATATGGTCGTATCCGTATTCACGAATAATTTCTTCGGCAATATCAGGATAACTTTCCATATCTTCACGATATAAGGGTACTGTAACAGATAAATTATCACCGTCAACCGAAACCTTAAAACTTAATCTTTGAAGAATACTAACAATTTCATTTGCAGGAACGTCAATACCCAACACTCCGTTTACTCGTGAAACAGTTGTGTTTATAACCTTTTCTTCAATAATTTCTTCGTGCAAATCATAACAATCACACGCAATTTTACCACAATTTAAGGTACAAATGAGATTAAGCGCACGTTTAAGCCCCACTTCAACAGAATAAAAATCAACGCCTTTTTCATACCTTGAAGAAGCGTCAGTACGCTGACCTAACGTTCTAGACGTTTTACGGATATTGTCACGAGCAAATTTAGCAGATTCAAATATAACTTCTTTCGTGCTATCTTTAATTCCACTATTAAGACCACCCATAACGCCTGTAATAGCAACGGGTTTAACACTATCGCATATAACCAAATTTTCACTCGATAAATCAAATTCCTTTTCGTCAAGCGTAACGATTTTTTCATTTGCATCTGCTCTACGGATAACAATTTCCTTACCGCTTAAATCATTAAGGTCGAATGCGTGCATAGGTTGACCAATTTCAAGTAAAACAAAATTTGTAATATCTACAATGTTGTTGATAGACCTTAACCCCATTGAAGCTAATCTACGTTTTAACCAAAGTGGTGACTGTTCTATTTTTATATCCGAAACATAATGCGCCATATATCTTGGGCATAAGTCAAAAGCTTTGTCGGTAACTTTTATTTGATTTTTAGTTGATAAAGAATTATCACATTCAAAGTTTAATGCAGGCATTTTTAGTGGTTTATCAAGCACCGCAGCAACTTCACGCGCAAGACCTAAAATCGACTGACAATCAGGGCGATTTGCGGTTACGTTTATGTCAAACAAAACGTCTTCAAGTTCAAGTATTTCCTTAACCGATTTACCAAGTGGATAATCTTCTTTGAAAATCAAAATACCATTTACTGACGCACCCTCATACCAGTCGTCAGTAATACCTAATTCTTCCCCACTACAAAACATTCCGTAAGATGGTAAACCACGAAGTTTACCCGTTTTAATTTTCTCACCGTTAGCAAGAGTAGAGTTGTCAAGTGCAACGGGAACGATAGCGCCAACAAATATATTAGTTGCCGCAGTAATGATTTGCAATACTCCATATTCCTCTGCGTCAACCTGTGTCACAGAAAGTTTATCCGCATCGGGATGTTTTTCAATGCTTATAATTTTACACGTTACTATCCTATCAATGTGTTTAGCAACGTATACCATATCTTCAACTTCAAAACCACACGAAAACAATTTATCTTTAAGCTGTTCAGCCGTACAGTCAATATCTACATAATCTTTTAACCAAGAAAGTGGTGCTTTCATAACTTACCTCCTGTTAAACTGTTTTAAGAATTTCAAATTGTTCTCAAACAACGTTCTAATATCTGAAATTCCATACTTAATCATAGTTATACGTTCTATTCCAAGTCCAAATGCAAGTCCAGAATATTCATTAGAGTCAATACCGCTCATTTCTAGAACCTTTTTATTAACCACACCTGCGCCAAGAATTTCAATCCAGCCTGTACCTTTACAAAGGCTACAACCTTTTCCGTGACACTTACAACACGTTACGTCAACTTCAACGCTAGGTTCGGTAAACGGGAAATATGACGGTCTAAAACGTGTTTTAGTTTCACTATCAAACATTATCTTAACAAATTCATCAAGCAAGCCTTTAAGGTCGCAAAGTGAAACGCCCTTATCAACAACTAATCCTTCAATTTGGTGAAACATCGGAGAGTGAGACGCATCATCATCGGCTCTGTATACCCTACCTGGACTTAAAATCTTAATCGGAGGTTTTTTGTTTTCCATAGTACGAACTTGTCCTGGTGAAGTGTGTGGACGAAGTAGAATATTATCCGTAATATAAAAAGTATCTTGCATATCTCGTGCAGGATGGTCCGCTGGAATATTTAAGGCTTGGAAACAATAATAATCAGTGTCAATTTCCGGACCTTCAAACACCTCAAAGCCCATACCGCAAAAAGCATCTAAAATTTTATTTTTGACAATATTGAGTGGGTGAATACTTCCGTTTTTATTGATTTCACCCGGTAAAGTAATATCAACGGCTTCACTATCAAACTTGGCTTTTAATTCAGCTTTTTTAAGTTCAACTTCTTTTGCAGAAAACATATCGGTAATTTCAACTTTCAAATCGTTGACCATCTTACCAAATTCAGCACGCTTTTCGGGTGCAATGTCTTTCATTCCACGCAAAAGTGCAGTAACTTCACCACTTTTACCAACATACTTGGCCTTTAAATCGTTTAAAATTTTACTTGATGACACGGTGTCAAGTTCTGTTTTTGCACGAATTTTTAATTCGTTAAATTTTTCTTGCATAAGTTCCTCCATATAAAATAAAAGACACCCTATTAAATAGGGCGTCAAAAAACGCGGTACCACCTAAATTCGTCTAAATAGACCTCAAAAATTTGATAACGGGAATTAACCGATGCATCCTACTATTAGTTCAGTGCACAACTCCAAAGTGAATAATATACGTTAAGTATGAAAACACCTTTCAGCCACGAGTGTTTCTCTCTGACAACCACGTTCGTACATCTATCTTTTTCATCGTTTTGTATTATTATATAGTTTTTTTAACGCATTGTCAAGGATTTACCAACTACAATATAACTAATAATTATTTGAAAATGCCGTTACTTAGATAAATATCGGGTACTTTTCCTACTAAAACGGTTTCACTTATCAATATCATTGTTTCGCAAGAATTTTTATCACTATTAAAAGGAACTTCTACAACATACTCACAAATCACTTTAACGTAAACGGAATGTAACGTTTGATTTATTCCAACCGATTTAAAATCAGATACAAATTCGCATTTCACGTCAACTACGCTTATAGTTTCAACGTAAACGATACTACCATATCCAGACAATACACCTATTCCTAAAAATGCTAA